>CAZZHJ010000027.1:4278-15924 GCA_964653815.1 uncultured Lachnospiraceae bacterium | reverse complement strand
ATTCCAGCTTTGTTTTATGGCAGGATAACCCCAATACGGCTATGTTACCATAAAGGAAAGCTGGAATTTTTTTCTTCAAAGGATTTAAAAAACTTTGCGAGTAACTGTCATACATACAAAATTAAAGGAGAAATAGAATGCGGAAAAGTATAAAAGTAATGGTTGGAATCCGGGTGGCTGCGGCTTTCCTGTCAGTTGTGTTATTCAGCTTTCTTACAACAAAAAATATTATGACTATGGAAGATTCGGAAGAATTTAATGTTGAGGTAAATGCTCTTTTGCAGAGAGCCCAAAAAGCAGAAGCAGCGCATTACAAATGGGCTACAAACTTAAGCAACGCCTTGTACACAGGTACAGAATTTACCGGCAGCACTGACCATACCGGCTGTGTGCTGGGACAGTGGCTTTACGGCGAGGCAGGAACAGATGATGAACTAATTCTTGAACTTCGGGCACAGATGGAACCACTGCATAAGGAACTTCATCAGTCGGCTATCTATGTATTGGAATTAAAAGAAACGGATCCGGAAAAAGCACAGGAATATTATCAGGAAACAATTCAAGGGAATTTAGTTGTTCTGGTAGGACTTTTGGATGAAGTTGTGGAACAGGGAACGGTGCTTAATGAAACAAGTACGGAAAATATGCGAGAAACCGTGTTGACCATGCACCTGGTTACTGCAGTGGGCCTGTGTCTGGTATTGTTCTGTCTTCTGAGTCTGGTTATCTATATTATGAGACGGGTGGTAAAACCGATACTTACTCTTACCGAAAAGACAAAGCCTTTACAGGATGGCCGTATGAAACTAGATTTAGATTACAAGGCAAATGATGAGATAGGGGACTTATCTAGGACCTTGAAACATTCTATAGAACAAACATGCCAGTACATAGAAGATATTAACCGCATTATGACTCAGCTTTCCAAGGGTAATTTCAATGTATCTACTTCGGTGCCTTTTATCGGGGATTTTTGTTCCATTTCGGACTCCATTGACAGTTTTACAGAATCCCTTTCCGTGGTGATTACCAATATCCAAAATGTGGAGGATAAAGTATTTGGGCATGCCAGAACTCTTTCCGATGGTTCACAGATGCTGGCCCAGGGTGCAACTGAACAAGCCAGTGCAGTTGAAGAACTTTCGTCTACTTTATCTGAACTTTCCAGAAGCGCGCAGCAAAATATCCGGATGGCCTCCGATATGCGGGATAATGCAAAACTTACAGGAGAACAGGTGAATTTGAGCAGTCGGCAGATGGAAGAGCTTGTTGAAGCCATGATAGATATCAGCACTACTTCACAACAGATTGAAAGAATCATTGCCACCATTGAAAATATTTCTTTCCAGACCAATATCCTTGCTTTAAACGCTTCGGTAGAATCCAGCCGGGCAGGAGAGGCAGGAAAAGGCTTTGCTGTAGTGGCACAGGAGGTCCG
Organism: uncultured Lachnospiraceae bacterium; assembly: GCA_964653815.1. Taxonomy (GTDB): domain Bacteria; phylum Bacillota; class Clostridia; order Lachnospirales; family Lachnospiraceae; genus UBA2882. The sequence continues at coordinate 14,486 of CAZZHJ010000027.1, read as the reverse complement.
CAACTTGGCTGTCAAGTCCGATGAGGCATCCAAAGCAACAAAAGAGTTGATTGAAAATTCTGTACGGGCGGCAGAAAAAGGCAATAGGATTGTGGAAGAAGTTTCATCATCACTGCAGAAAACCCTTGAACTGGTTACCCGGTCCAACTATGCCATTAATGAAATTACAGATGCAGTACAGGTGGAAGCTGCCTCAATCTCACAAGTGGCAGAAGGAATTGGACAGATTTCCGATGTGGTACAGACGAATTCCGCTAACAGTGAGGAATCTGCAACCGTCAGCACAGAACTGTTTGAACAGGTTAACCGTCTGCAGGACCAGACGCGGAATTTTCAGTTGAAATAGAAACAAATAAACGACGTTATGATAAGGAGATTTGAATGAACGAAAAACTCAAAAATATTTTCCGTCAACTATGCAATGCTGTTATATTATCAGGACTTATTATTTTTATTATAGGTTTATATTACTGTGTGATAAAGGCGGGTATCCCTTATCAGGACCCACCCTTGGAATTGCAGATAAAATATGCGGTTAATATGGAGATTGGAAACGTATTGCTCAAAACAGGTGCTATTATTTTTCTTTTGAGCGGAATCGTGCGATTGTTGTTGTTGAAACTGTTGAAAAGTAAGTAAATCTATTCCTCTTCAACTTTTTCTTCAACAGAAGATGCTTCCTCTGAAGGATTCACATCCAGATAAAACTCCGTAAAGGTCATTCTGGTATAAGGATATACCCAGAACATAGCGAGACCGAAGGAAAGCAGCACCAGCATGTACATGCCAATAAAACTGATCTGCAGGTAGAAAAGCCTGCCTCTGTTTCCTTTCATCAGCTGCCGGCTGTGCTGTAACAGCTTTCTGGGAGATTCTTCGGGATAATCAATAATCAAAAAGAAAATCAAGCCATAATCCAGTTCCAGTTTTATCCACATAACAATCATAAAAATAAAGAATATGACTGTAAGACTTCCGAAAAGAATTGGAGAATATGCTTGTTGATAACATTTCAGTGATGCAATAAAAGGAACGTAACAAATAAGGAGACGGATAAAATATAGAAAACAGGTGATGATGATTTCGTCCGCTCTTCCCCTGAATCCATACCACATTTCAGAAACAGGAACAGCTTCTTTGCCACGGGCATAACGAAGGCAGATGTGATTCTGTCCCACTAGGAAAATGGTCAATATAAAATTCAATATCAAAGTAACGCAGATATTGATCAGATTACCGGCACGGGTGCTGGTATTGACAGTATAAGAAATAACAAGGGAAGGAATATTGGTAATCAAGCTCGCTATCATATAGGCGATAATGACTACTCCGTACCTTCCCGTAAGATGCTCTCTGGCATTGGCCTTTAGCTGTGGTGAAGTTGTTTTCATGGGTTATCCTTTCTTATCAGCAGGCAATATCCACATTCATTCCGCTGTATTTGGAAGCGTCCTGTGTCTTTAAAGCCTTTTGGTAAGGATTTTCTTCGTTATAGTATTTAATCTGTGTAGAGGTAGTTCCTCCAGATACATAGGAACGTCCGCACTCAGGACAGACAGAGGTGTGAATGGCTACACTTGCCTGAAGTACCTTGCCGTTGTTCATTGCGGCTTTTTTGTATGCATTGGAAACATGTTCCTGTTCGTGTCCTCTTACTGCTGCACCGGCAGCCTCTGGTGAAATATGAGCGGCAGCCTTAAAGGATACCATTTCATCGGAACCGTCCTGATATTTACGGTTTTTACAGGTTTCACATTCCGCGGGAGATGATTTGGCACCGGGTTTTTTCTCGGTGGATTCTCCTGGATTTAATATAGGAGCAGGCTTCTCCTGATCGCCAACTGGTGAAAAACCTGTATAAGAATTTCCGTATCCGGAAAACTCATAGCCTGAATTGGAAATCTGCATATTCATAAAAGCATCCTCCTTACTGAAAAGATTGCTGAAACTCTTCAAGAGCTTCGTCAAAAGTTATACCATACATTTGTTCATAAGTCTGATTAAACCTTTCCCTTTCGTCAGGAACTGTAAAAACCGTCCATATGGAAAAGGCGAGAATGGAGACGCCGAATACCATGGAAAATATGGCTATCCCTACGCTCATCTTTGCATAAGAATGCATCTTGAGCTGCTTCCCTTTAGAAAGTACGGCAAATAAAATAGCGAGGGAAGCAAAAATCATGCTGATTGGTAAAAAGCATTCCGTTAAAAAAGCAAATAGTGCGCATGTGGCAGATGCGGCTAAAAAAACGTTTACCCTCACTCTGGGGAATTGCGGCATCTGCACGGGATTTGGATTGTAATCCATGATACACCTCCACAGTTACCCTTATTTTATCACAATTTCCACATTGAATAAAGACCTATTTTCAAATATAATGAAGAATATAAGTAGAAGCATAAATATTTTAAGGCAGGAATTAAGAAATGGACATCATAAAAGTATTAAGCGAAGAATTAAAAGTACAGAAGTGGCAGGTGGAAGCTGCCGTAAAGCTCATTGATGAAGGAAACACCATTCCTTTTATCTCCCGGTACAGGAAAGAGGCAACAGGGGCATTAAATGATGAGGTTCTCAGGAACCTTCATGAAAGGCTCTTATATTTAAGAGGACTTGAGGAGCGGAAGGAAACCGTTCTTGCCAGCATCGAGGAACAGGGAAAGCTGACAGAAGAGTTAAAAGAAAAGATTCTGGCAGCCCAGACCATGGTGGCGGTAGAGGACTTATACCGCCCTTATAAGCCAAAGAGAAAAACAAGGGCGTCTGTTGCAAAGGAAAAAGGCTTAGAGCCTCTTGCCAATATTATTTATCTGCAGATGACAAAAAAATCTATAGAGGAAGAAGCAGAAGCTTTTCTGGATGAGGAAAAAGGCGTTGCCACCGTAGAGGAAGCAATCGGAGGCGCCAAGGATATTCTGGCGGAAGGAATCTCCGATGAAGCGGATTACCGGACAAAAATCAGGAAGATGACGGAAACGGACGGCGTTGTGGTCAGCGAAGCCAAGGATGAAGAAGCCCAGAGCGTTTACGAAATGTACTATCATTTCTCCGAAGCTGTGAAAAAAATCGCCGGTCACAGGATTCTCGCTTTAAACAGGGGAGAGGCGGAAAAGATTCTGAGCGTCAAAATAGAAGCGCCTGTTGAGAGAATTATCGCCTATCTGGAAAAAGAAGTGATTAAAAATAACAACCCCGTTACAACCCCTGTTTTAAAGGAAGTTGTTGCAGACAGCTACGAACGTCTCATTGCGCCCTCCATAGAAAGAGAAATCAGAAACGCCCTGACAGAAAAGGCGGAAGAAGGGGCAATCAGCGTATTCGGGAAGAATTTAAAACAGCTTCTCATGCAGCCGCCCATTGCGGGAAAGGTTGTCTTAGGATGGGACCCCGCATTCCGTACCGGTTGTAAGTTAGCGGTAGTGGATGCGACCGGAAAGGTACTGGCGACCAAAGTGATTTTCCCCACGGCGCCCCAGAATAAAGTGACGGAGGCAAAGGCGGAATTAAAGAAAATTATAGAGAAATATCATGTTTCCCTGATTTCCGTAGGAAACGGCACGGCTTCCAGGGAATCGGAGCAGGTTATTGTTTCCTTTATCAAGGAGACGGGACTGCCCGTATCCTATGTGATTGTCAATGAAGCGGGGGCATCGGTTTATTCCGCATCAAAGCTTGCAACAGAGGAATTTCCCAATTTCGATGTAGGGCAGAGGAGTGCGGCTTCTATTGCAAGGAGGTTACAGGACCCGCTGGCGGAGTTAGTCAAGATTGACCCTAAATCTATCGGGGTAGGGCAGTACCAGCATGATATGAACCAGAAGAAGTTAGATGAAGCTTTGACCGGTGTGGTAGAGGACTGCGTAAACAGTGTAGGCGTAGATTTGAACACGGCTTCTGCACCGTTGTTATCCTATATTTCAGGCATTTCCAAGGTGATTGCCAAAAATATTGTGGAGCACAGGGAAGAAAACGGCGCTTTTACAGAGAGAAAGCAGCTTTTGAAGGTGGCAAAATTAGGCCCCAAGGCTTATGAACAGTGTGCCGGATTCTTACGCATCAGGGGTGGGAAGAATCCCTTAGATGCCACAAGCGTCCATCCGGAATCCTATGAGGCAGCAGAGAAGCTCCTGACAAAGACCGGATTTACTTTAGAGGATGTGGGACATGCAAAGATGAACCTTCCTAAAGAAGGTAGCAAGGAATTAAAGGCGCTGGCAGCAGAGCTTGAGATTGGCGAGCTGACCCTCAAGGATATTGCAAAGGAACTGGAAAAGCCTTCCAGAGACCCCAGAGAGGATATGCCCGCACCCATTCTCAGAAGCGATGTTATGGAGATGGAGGACTTGAAGCCGGGAATGCGGTTAAAAGGGACTGTTCGAAATGTTATCGACTTCGGCATCTTTGTGGATATCGGCGTGCATCAGGATGGTCTGGTACATATTTCCAAGATTACGGACCGCTACATCAAGCATCCCCTTGAGGTGGTAAGCGTAGGGGATATTGTGGAAGTGGAAGTTATGAGCGTGGATCTGGTGAAGAAGAGGATTCAGTTGACGATGAGATTTTAGTCCATTGAAACATTGGAAAGCGTAAACAACAGTTTATGATAAATGGAGTTATTACAAAAGTAGATAAACAATCTACCGGAGTAATAGCTCCATTTTATTATGCGTAAAATTAAATTCGCGAAAATTTCATGGCCTTTTATGAAGCGAATAACAAATGATTTCCCAAAGGGTATTGCTATCACGTTTGCGTGATACTATATGCTCTTTATGCGGAGAGAGGAAAGGCCGTAATGAAAAAAACAAATGAAGTAAGTAAACTGGTTGGAGTAAGCAGACGTACACTACAGTATTATGATGACGAAGGGATGCTGTTAGTGGAAAGAACGGAAAATAATTATCGTCTGTATGATGAGAAAGCGTTGGAAAAAATATGGCGGGTAATGCTATATAAGGAAATGGGTTTTAAATTAAAAGAAATTAAACAATTATTGTTGCTCTCGGATAATGAGCAGGAAGAATATCTTAGGCTGAGAGTAGAAAAAGTCAATAGTCAGGTCAGAGGGTTGGAGGAACAGAAAGAGTTTATCTCATTAGTATTAAAGTATGGAATACCACAAATGCCGGAAGAAAGTAAAGGGATGACGTATGTAAGCAGTATTAAAGAATTGAGGAAAAAGATGAAGGCAAAGAAATGAGTATTGCAATTGGGGTTATGAAATAACAAAGTAAAGGAAGGATAACAAAATGTCAAAGAAACCAAAGATGGTAATGTGCAGAAATTGCAATGCACAAATTGCAAAAAATACAAAGGTATGCCCGTCGTGCGGAATAAAAAATAAAAAGCCTTTTTATAAGAAATGGTGGTTTATCTTAATCATTATTCTTATAGTAATCGGGACTATTGGCTCTAAGGACGGAAATAAAAAAGAAAAGTTTGAATGGAAAGAAATAGAACTTTGCTATAGGCTGCCGGAGCCAAAATCAAATACCGGAAGCGTTATTAGTAATTCAGATGATAGACTGTTTGTGTATGTAGAAAAGACGTCTAAAGAAGATTATCGGAATTATATTGATGAATGTCAGTCAATGGGATATATTATTGAGGCTGAAAAAGATGGGGAGCATTACAATGCTTTTGATGAAGAGGGTTATAAGTTATCCTTGAGCTATTTTGGAGAAACAATGCATATTGAGCTTACGGCGCCGGAGGAAATGGGAACGTTAAATTGGCCCAAGAGTGAAATTGCATCCCTGCTGCCAGTTCCCAAATCCTCTGTAGGAAAGGTTTCCAGAGACTCGGCAGACGGCTGTTTCATTTATGTTGGTAAAATGTCTGTAGATGATTTTAATACTTATGTTGATGAGTGTGTAGAAAAAGGCTTTGTAGTCGACTATGAAAGGGGAGATAACTTTTATTATGCTGATGATAAAAATGGTAATCATATTTCCCTGACTTATCAGGGTAACAATGTGATAACGATTGAAATCAGAAAATCAGATGACGTTAAAGACGAAGAAACAGAATTAGAAAACGATGATAAAGAAGAAACGCAAACAGAATCAACTGAAACAGAACTGAGTGAAACGGAAAATCCCAATGATAATGCAGAGTTAGTAGATGGTATGCGACCGGAATTTAAAAAGGCAATGGACAGCTATGAGGAATTCATGAATGAATACTGCGATTTTATGGAAAAATATGCGGAATCCGATGGAACAGATTTAAATCTGCTGTCAGATTATGCAGATTATATGAGTAAGTATGCCGATGTGGTTAAAGATTTTGAGGCTTGGGACAGTGGAGAATTAAATACTGCAGAAATGACTTATTATCTTGATGTTCAAACTCGTATTACTAAAAGACTTCTTGAAATTTCACAATAAAGGAAGGTTTAAAAAAGATATTGATTAAATCAGATTATTAGATGGCAGAAAAGCAAGACTTTACAAACAATTATGATAAAATCCGAGATTCTTTTAAACATAAAAAGTATCTCGGATTTTGTTTGCTGAAAAGATATAAGTTAAAGCCCCTTGTTTTTTCTCTAATTCGTCCCCTTCAAAATCGGCGACAATCTCTTATAAATCAAAAACGTAATCACAACGCTTAAAATTCCCTTCACGAATGTAAAAGGCATATTAAACACGATCAGACATTCCAGAATATTGTTTACGCCTGAAAAAATCAGCTGATAAGCAGCCAGGATTGCTTCCTCCGGCATAAAATTATAATAAATAGGATAAACCAGAAAATAATTGGAAAATACGCTGAAAATGCCCATGACCAAAGCCCCTGCAATGGAACCGATCAAAGCACTTTTGCGGTTCTTTTTCCATTTGTAAACAAATCCTGCAACCAGTACAAAGGAAGCGCCTAAAAGGAAGTTGCTCAGTTCTCCCACACCGCCGGTGCTGGATATAAAAAGATGCAGCAGGTTTTTAATAAGACAGATGATAACGCCTGCTACGGGACCATAGGCGAATGCGCCGATCAAAGCGGGCAGCTCTGATAAGTCCATCTTAATAAAACCGGGCATGAATGGTACGGAAAAATCCATAAACATCAAGACAAAGGAAATGGCGGAAAGCATTCCCGCTGCGGTAATCATGCGGATGTTCATTCTCTTGGTCTGTGGTTTGGTTTGTGTCATAGTTGTGTCACTCATTACTGTGATCTCCTTTCAATTTAACGCAATAGCGCAATTTGTAAGGACGATTCTTCGCAGCCGGAAAATTTCTTTCCGGTTATTTGCATAAAAAAATACCTCGATGAATCTTCATCGGGGTGTTAAAAAGCACATCTGCTTTCCTTTCATGCAAAAAAGCCAAATCAATAAATATTGGATTTGCCTGACTTTCTTCTCTCATCCAGACTTTACTGTCGGTTTTGGAATCTCACCAAATCAGCCATTTACATGGGTCGCGGACTAGCTTTCGCATTACCGCCGGTAGGGAATTGCACCCGACCCCGAAGAATCGCTTTATTTGCATATAGTGTAGTGTAAAAAATAAAGGATGTCAACCTTGTTTGGAATTTTTCTTCTTTTTAGGTACAGGCACCGGTGTGACTTTTTCTAAAATGTCTATAATTTCCATACAGAAGGCAGTGTTGTCAATATCCAGAATAAAATGCTCCTTGGCGCCCTGATAGGGAGCGGCAAGTTCTGCAGAAACTTCATTCATTTTTTCTCTGATGCAGTCTAAGTTTTTGACATAAACTGTATTGTCACAGACCAACAGAATGGGTTTGTCGTTTACATAGACCATATATTCCCCGAACATTTTCCGGTAACGGATGCTGCCACAGTCCTTTATCTGCTCGCAGACATATTCTATAAAATCTGTTGTTGTCGCCACTTTTCGCCACCTCCACCTATTCAAAAATAATAATATAGATATATATTAATTACAAGCATTTTCTGCAATTGTCCATGTTACGAAAATGTAAGATAGGGAATAAAAATGTAAGCTGTGTCATATGGAAAAGAAGATTCCGGCTAATTATAATGTTTTTGTGCTTGACAAGAGCAGGAAAATATATTAGTGTATTAATCAAATAATACATTAATGCAATAATACAACGACACAATCATGCAGGAGGAAAATTATTTGTGAGTATATTGATTCAAATTGAGGACCTATGCAAGGTTTACAATCCCGGAGAAAATGAAGTCCGTGCATTGGACCATGTAAGCCTTAAAGTGAATACGGGAGAATATGTGGCTATTATCGGGCAGTCAGGCTCCGGCAAATCCACCTTGATGAATATGCTTGGCTGTCTGGATGTACCCACCAGCGGAGAGTACATTTTAAACGGGCAGAACGTTTCACGCCTGACGGATGACCAGCTTTCTGACATCCGCAATCAGGAAATCGGTTTTATTTTTCAGGGCTTTAATCTGATTCCCAGCTTTACGGCGGTGGAAAATGTGGAGCTGCCCCTTCTATATAGGGGGCTGGGCAAAAGAGAGCGTCACGAGCTGGCGGTAAAGGCCCTTGAAAAGGTGGGGCTGTCCCAAAGGATGGGACACAAGCCCTCGGAAATGTCGGGAGGGCAGCAGCAGAGGGTGGCCATTGCAAGGGCCATAGCCCAGGCACCGCCGGTCATACTGGCAGATGAGCCTACGGGAAACCTGGATTCCGGTTCTAGCAAGGAAATCATACAGATTTTAAAAGAATTACATAAAGAAGGCAGGACGGTAATACTCATTACCCATGACAACGAAATAGCAGCCCAGGCAAAGAGGGTAATCAGGATAAAGGACGGAAAGATTGAGAGGGATTATGAAAATGAAATGGTATAAAAAGAAATGGCTTATTGGAATCATCGTTTTGGCAGTGGTAGTAATCATTGTTTTATTTAGTGTAATTGTAACGGCTCTTAGAGGCATCTCCATGTCTGTGCCTGTTTCGGTGGCAACGGTTTCAAGCGGGGATCTGGTACAGCAGCTGGATTTTTCGGGCACGGTCATGACAGAGGAGACAAAGGTCTATTTTGCACCGGTATCGGGAAAGATTGCAACTATAGAGATAACGCCGGGAGACCCGGTAAAGTCCGGAGACGTGCTTATGACATATGACCTTGAGGCTTTGGAGGAAATCAGCAGGGAAAGCGAATTGCAGGCAAAAGCAGAAGGCTATGGCATTGACGCCACCATTCAGACAATCCAAAAATCCCAGAGCGATTATGCCCAGGCAGCTAAGAATTATGATGAGGCTATGCTGTATGTGAATCATTATTCCGCCTGTCTGGAATCCGCATCAAGGGATTACAATCAGGCTATGACGGTTAAGACGGAATATGAAACCTTAAAGGCAACAGTAGACCAGTACAAAATACAGCAGGCGGAAAAAGAAGAGCCGAATCCGGAGCTTGCAAATCTCATTGCCCAGGGGGAGGCCAGATTAAATGAATTGTCAGGACAGATGGCGCAATATGATTATGCGGCATTGGAAGGAGCGGTTGCCACCTGCAGCAATGAGTTAAATGAATATAAAGCCTTGGCGCAGCAGTATAAGGCTGAAAAAATAGATAATCCTGCTCTGGCAAGCCAGAGTGCACAGCAGTCGGTTCTGCGGGAATTAAACAATCTGAATAAAGAAAAAGCGGATGATGACCTGGAAACGGCAAGGGCAGGCATCAGAGCTGATTTTAACGGTGTTATTACACAGGTGGATGCTGTTGAAGGGCAGACCGTGGCATCGGGAATGCAGTTGTTCATGCTGCAAAACACGGACGATTTGAAGGTATCCGTTAATGTAAGTAAATATGACCTGGCACAGATTAAAGTGGGGCAGAAGGCTGAAATAACTATTAACGGGGCTGTTTATCAGGGAAGCGTCACAAAAATTAACGGTATGGCACAGGCAAACGCCCAGGGAGCAGCGACGGTTACGGCTGATATCCACATTGATAATCCGGATGAGAATATTTATCTGGGTATTGAGGCAAAGGTTAAGATTCAAAGTGATGCGGTAGAAAACGCTCTTTTAGTGCCGGTGGAATGTGTCAATTACGATACAAAGGGAGCCTTCTGCTATGTGGTAGAAAACGGAGTGCTTCTTAGAAAGGACGTTGAGGCAGGAATTTCCACTGATACACAGATTCAGATTATCATGGGTCTGAAAGCGGGAGAACAGGTCGTCACAGAGGTAACAGGGGAACTGAGTGAAGGTATGGAGGTAACTCCCCTGCCGGA
>CAZZHJ010000027.1:0-4268 GCA_964653815.1 uncultured Lachnospiraceae bacterium | reverse complement strand
AGAGTAGGAGCGCTTATTATGGGACAGCTTTTAGAATATATTAAAATGGCATTAAAAAATATCCGCAGCAATAAGGGACGTTCCTTTTTGACCATGCTGGGTATTATCATAGGAATTTCTTCGGTTATCATGATTATTTCCATCGGTAACGGCGTGTCAGACTCTATCAGCGAACAGCTCAACAGCATAGCCGGCGGACAGGTGGCGGTCTATTCCAACTCCAATGAAGAATATGATGCGGTTACCTTTGATGATGAAGACATCAGGGCCATAGAAGAAAAGATTGAACATGTAAAGGGCGCGACTTTTCAGGACAGTTATTGGGGCACCGCTTTAGGTCCTAAAGGAGATTTTGCCGCCTACGTCAGCGCCGGAAATGATGCGTTGCGGTATACGGCATCGGAAGCAATTATAAAAGGCTCCTATTTTACGGAAAGGGATGTGGAAACCGGTGCTAAAGTATGTGTGCTGCGGGAAAGCGGCGCTATGTCCATGTTCGGGACGACGGACGTAATCGGCAAGACCTTTGAAATTACAATGGGAAATAATACTGTGGAACTGCGGATTGTGGGCATCCGTGCGGATAATGCATCCAGCCTTTTAAATGCCATGAATTATTACGAGCAGGTGGAGCTGGAGATGCCCATTACCACCTTTGGTCAGGCTTTTTATGACAAGCCTGAGGAATACAGAGTTATCTATATTATCGGGGAACCGGAATATTCCAAGGAAATTGCTTCATCCGCCATTAATTTAATGGAAATCCGCCATAAGGTAAGAGGCCAGGGCGTTATCCTGATGGAAAGCTTCAGCGACCAGATGGCGTCCATTACAAGCGTCATCAGCCTGATTACCGTATTTATCGTATTTGTAGCGGCAATTTCCCTGTTGGTAGGCGGTATCGGCGTTATGAATATCATGCTGGTATCCGTGACGGAGAGGACAAGGGAAATCGGTATCAGGAAGGCGCTGGGGGCAAGAACCAGGTCCATTCTGGCGCAGTTTCTCTTTGAATCCGCCATTATTACCCTGTTGGGAGGTATTATCGGTATTATTTTAGGAGCCCTCGGCGCAGCGGCGATATGCGCGCTTATGGGTATGCAGGCAAGCGTTTCTGTGGCAACGGTCATTATTGCCAGTCTGTTTTCATCGGCAGTAGGTATCTTCTTTGGTATCTATCCTGCAAACCGGGCGGCGAAGTTGAGCCCCATTGAAGCTCTCAGACATGAGTAAAAGAAATAGAAAAAGTATCGGGAAGCAGCAGAGTGTATTGCTGCTTCCTTTTTATATAGACTTGCGATTTTTGCCAAATCAAGTATAATGTATTTGTGTGATTATGACTTATGAGGAAAAATCAGGAAGGGAAGACACACATTATGATAGAAGAACAAAAAACGCAGGACGAAGTAATCGAAGAAAAAGCAGAGGAGCAGTCTGGCGAACATACGGAGAAAGCAGAGCCGGAGCTTTTGCCGGAGGGAGAAGTCCTCTACGAAGCGGATGTCACCATTACGGTTTCCGTGCTTTATGACTATTTTCTGCGCCATGTGTACTCGTCCTTTTCGGGAATGTTCGGTACAATTATCGGCGCTTTTATGATTATGGTATATGTGATGAAGGGTATCAGTATCCTTTATCTGTTATGTGGTGTGGTTGTTATTTTGTATCTGCCCTGCAGCCTGTATCTGACGGCAAAAAGGCAGTCTCTTCAGGAGACATTCAAAGCCCCTCTCCACTATGCATTTTATGAAAACGGAGTAGAGGTTTCCCAAAATGATGTACGGCAGATGCAGAAATGGGAGGATATGGTCAAGGCGGTTTCAACTTCCCAGAGTATTATTCTTTATACCGGGAAGAATGCAGCATCCATATTTCCCAGAAAAGATTTAAACAATGACGCCATGGGGTTGATTCAGGTAATATCCACCCATATGGATGCCAAAAAGGTAAAGATAAAACAATGATGCCGGAATTGAATGAAACAGTAACAGAAACATACAGTGAGAAAGAGACCTTTGAGCTGGGATATGCCCTGGGCAGGGAAGCCAAGGCAGGAGAAATATATGCTCTTTTCGGGGATTTGGGCGTGGGTAAGACCGTGTTTACCAAAGGAGTTGCAGCGGGGCTGGAAGTTAAGGAGCAGGTAAACAGCCCTACCTTTACCATTGTCCAGGTATATGAAAGCGGGCGGCTTCCTTTTTACCATTTTGACGTGTACCGCATCGGCGACCCGGAGGAAATGGATGAAATCGGCTACGAAGATTACTTTTTCGGGGAAGGGCTTTGCCTGGTGGAATGGGCGAATCTCATAGAGGAGCTTATGCCTGAAAATGCAGGGCGGATTACCATTGAAAAAGACCTGTCCAAAGGCTTTGACTATCGGAGAATCACTGTTTTACGGAAATAATCTGCCGGTCTGTCTGGTGCGCCATGGCTGGTATAGTAAATTTATAGAAAGAATATTGTCATATGAAGATTTTAGCAGTTGACAGCTCGGGAATGACGGCGGGGGTGGCAGTGATTGAGGATGATCATCTGATTGCCGAATATACAGTGGATTACAAGAAAACCCATTCCCAGACGCTGCTTCCCATGTTAGATGAATTGAAAAAGATGATAGAACTGGATTTGTCCACCATAGATGCCATTGGGACCGCAGCAGGGCCAGGCTCCTTTACGGGGCTCCGCATCGGGGCTGCCACGGTCAAGGGACTGGCAATGGCTATAGACAAGCCTGTTGTGGAAGTGCCGACTCTGGATGGGATGGCCTATAATCTCTTTGGCTTTGAGGGAATCATTTGTCCCATTATGGACGCCAGAAGGAATCAGGTATACACAGGATTTTATACCTTTGAAAAAGATAACGGGGGATACCGCTTCCGGATAATCAGGGAGCAATTTGCGGCGGATATCCATGAAGTTACGGAAGAATTAAATAAACTGGGCAGAAACGTCATATTTTTGGGAGATGGAGTTCCCGTCCAGAAAACAGTTATTGAAGAAGATATGAAGGTGCCGTTTGAGTTTGCACCTGCTAACTGTAACCGGCAGAGGGCAGCTTCCGTGGCGGTGCTGGCAAAACAGTACTTTGAGGAAGGAAAGGCTGTTGCTGCAGCGGACCACAAGCCTGAGTATCTCCGCTTATCCCAGGCGGAACGGGAACGGATGGAGAGAGAGAATGCTTCAAATCCATGATATGCAGAAAGAAAATCTGGAACAAATCGCTGAAATTGAAAAGGCCAGTTTCAGTATGCCCTGGTCTGTGAAATCCTTTGAGGAAGCTTTGGATAACCCAAATGCTTTTTATATAGTAGCCGAGGAGGAAGGACAGGTAGCGGGCTATTGCGGAGCTTATTTGATTCTGGATGAAGCGGATGTGAACCAGATTGCGGTAGCTTCTTCGTGCCGGAATCAGGGAATTGGCAGAAAAGTGATGGAGGCGCTTCTGGAGAGACTGAAGCAGGCAGGAGCAGATGCAGTTACCCTGGAAGTAAGGAAAAGCAACAGGGCGGCGATTGCCCTTTATGAATCTCTCGGTTTTGTAACAGAAGGAATCCGCAAAAATTTTTATGAAAAGCCTGTGGAAGACGCATTGATTATGTGGAAAAGATAGGCAGCAGTTGCAATAATTACCGCTAGGAATAAAACTACATGTTCTTATATAATGAAAATGTCCGGAAACAGCGGATGATTTGTAAAAGCTTTTACAAAGAGAAGGAAAGGAACGTGGAGGGTTATGAGAAAATACGAAAATGAAAAACTGCAACAAGTGATTTGCAATATGTGTGGCAGGGAAATGACCGTGGAAAACGGTATCTTGAAAGAAGGCTGTTTTACAGGAAAACAGCTTTTTGATTATTTTTCCAATAAGGATGGGGAAATGCACGAATTTGATTTGTGCGAGGACTGTTATGATGAATGGATTAAGTCATTTCGGATTCCCGTTGCTTTGAGGGAGGAAACGGAGCTTTTATAAATTATGTTGGATGTATGTCTGCTGGGGACCGGAGGCATGATGCCTCTTCCCTATAGATGGCTGACTTCCATGATGGCCAGATATAACGGAAAAAGTATATTGATTGACTGTGGGGAAGGGACCCAGATAGCCATGAAGGAAAAGGGCTGGAGTCCCAAACCCATTGATATTATTTGTTTTACCCATTACCATGCGGACCATATCAGCGGTCTGCCTGGGCTTTTGCTGACTATGGAAAATGCAGAACGGCCAGAACCCTTGACGTTGGTAGGGCCACGGGGACTGGAGAGGG
>CAZZHJ010000026.1:0-16241 GCA_964653815.1 uncultured Lachnospiraceae bacterium | reverse complement strand
AATATTCAGGCAACAGATACAGATAACATATCTGAAGAGCTGAAAGAATCCGTTGCTTATTTTAAGCTGTGATTCTCATGAGGATGTAAAGCGTCTCTGAAAGACATCGGTTATCTGTGGAAAATGGTTTGAGCCGGAGAGGAAAATAATTATGAATGCAGAAATATATGAAAAGGTCTATAAACTTGCAATGAAGGATTTCCGCAATAAAACAGCAAAAGGTATGTATCCTTACCTTCAAGTGCTGGACGATATTCTGTCCTATACAAATGTGGTGTCAGAAGTAAATCTTGGGCTGGTTAATATACCCCTTGACCAGGTCACAGGCACAAAAACGGTAGGGCGCACGAATGCTTTTGCCAGCAATTTTATGCCCCTTCTTCCGGAAAAATCGGAATTTGCCGCAAAGTGGTGCAGGTTGTATGATGCCCATGTGGAAGAGGGAATTCGGGATCCTATTAAGGCATATGAATTTATGAACCGGTTCTATGTGGTGGAAGGAAATAAGCGTGTCAGCGTTTTAAAGGCCTGCGATGCTGTTGAGGTTGCTGCTTACGTTACCCGTATCATTCCCGAAGCGGATGATTCAGATGAGAGTAAAGTTTATTACGAATTTCTGGACTTTTACGGGAAAACAGGGATCAATTACTTAAACTTTACCAGACCGGGCAGTTACATAAAGATAACAAAGCTGATAGGCATTGATCCCGAGAGCACATGGACAGCTTCGGAAAAAGAGCAGTTTCGTTCCTCTTATATTCAGTTTGCAAAGATTTTTGAAAAGAAGGGCGGGGATAAATTATCCCTGACTCCCGGAGATGCATTTTTGCTTTATCTGGATATTTACGGCTATGAATCCCTGCAGTCTAAAAGGGATGCGGATATACAGCAGGAAATTACAAAAATCTGGAATGATTTTGTTTTTTATCCACGGAAGCCGGAAGTAAAGCTTATTATGGATGCGGACCGCGGGGCCGAAAAAAAGACACTGGCAAAGCTGATTCTTCCGCAGAGCCAGGAGCCTTTGAAAATTGCATTTATCCATGGCAAAACGGTGGAGACCTCCAGCTGGACCTATGGTCATGATCTTGGGAGGGGGCATTTAGAGCAGGTATTGGGAGACCAGATTAAAGTTCGGTCCTATTTTCAGGCCGATTCGCCGGAACAGGAGACTGCATGTTTTGAACAGGCCATTGCAGATGGTAATACGGTTATTTTTTCAACCTCCACAAAGCTTCTGGGTATCAGTACCAAGTATGCGTTAAAATATCCGAAACTGAAAATACTGAATTGTTCATTAAATACAAGCAGTAAATATTTGAGGACATATTACGGAAGGCTTTATGAAGCAAAATTCCTGATTGGAGCCATTGCAGGCATTATGTCTGAGACAAACGAAATCGGTTATGTTGCCGACTATCCCATTTATGGCATGATTGCCAATATCAATGCCTTTGCCCTGGGCGCCCAGATGGTAAATCCCAAAATCAAGGTCTATCTGGAATGGTCGAAGGTAAAATCCGAATCTTCTAGGAATGCAATGAAAGATATCAGTATTTCCTTTATATCGGGAAAAGACTTTATTAAGCCGGAATCGGCCTCCAACCGGTTCGGCCTTTATACGGGCAGCGGGGATGATCCGGTAAATCTTGCCATGCCCGTGTGGAACTGGGGCGTTTTCTATGAAAAGACCGTGAGAAGCATCTTAAACGGCACATGGAAGCAGGAGGTTCCCAAAGGAAAAAATGAGTCAATTAACGACTGGTGGGGCATGTCTTCGGGAATGATTGACGTTATCTGCTCCACGAAGCTGCCTGCCGGTACAAGGCGGCTGATTGAGCTTTTGAAAAGGGATATCTGTGCCGGTACTTTCAAGCCTTTTTCGGGGACGATTTATTCTCAGGACGGACTTATTCATGATGTGCCGACGGAGGGAATCACGGCGGAAGAAATCATTACCATGGACTGGTTGAATGATAATATTGTAGGAACGATTCCAGCCATGAACGATCTTGTGGAGGATGCTAGACCTATTGTACAGGTTCAGGGAGTTGAAAAAGCCAAAGTCCAGGATGGAGAAAGCCGCATATGAAAAACATTAAAATTCTTTTTATAGCAGATGAGCCTTCTCCGGTATTGTGGGATTATTTTGACGCTTCCCGGCTGGAGGGGATTGACCTGATTATTTCATGTGGAGACCTTCCGCCCCAATATTTGTCTTTTCTGGTAACATTTTTCAACGGGCCTTTATTGTATGTCCATGGCAATCATGACGATTGTTATCTGGACACGCCTCCGGACGGCTGCATATGTATTGATGATAAGGTGTATGAGTTTGAGGGAATCCGCATTGCAGGTCTGGGAGGTTCTATGAAATATCGCACGGGAACTTTCCAGTATACGGAAAGGCAGATGTTCATCCGCACTCTTAAGCTGCAGGCCCGGATTTTTTTGCATAAGGGTCTGGATATACTGGTTACCCATGCGCCCGCTTATGGCGTTAATGATGGGACAGACCTTCCCCATAGGGGATTTCAATGTTTCCACCGCCTGCTGGAAAAATATCATCCCCGATATTTTGTCCACGGACACATGCATTTTTCTTATAATCATGCACAGAAGCGGGTTTCAGAGCACGGGGGTGTTACTATTATTAATGCGTGCAAGGAGTATGTGTTGGAATATCCTGGAAAAGAATGATGACAGAAAATCAGAAGCGGCAAAATAAGAAAATAGCACCGCAGGTAGCGGAGATAACAAAGGAGAATATAACTATGGAATACGGTTTTTTAAGTATATTGCCATCGGTTCTTGCCATTGTTCTGGCGCTTGTTACAAAGAATGTCTTTCTAGCTTTACTGGCATCTTTGCTTTTGGGCAATCTGCTTCTTGCGGATTACCATATTTTAGGAATGTTTACAGGTACAAAGGGAATGGTGGTGGATGTGTTTTCTTCCTCCTCCAGCACCTCCATTATTATTATATTGACTCTTTTAGGCGGCATGTTTTATATGATAGAGGCGGCAGGGGGACTGAAAGGCTTTACAGCCTTGATGATTGAAAAGCGCAGCCTCATTAAATCTCGAATAGGGGCAGAAATCTTTACATGGCTTATCGGTGTTCTCATCTTTATTGACGGGACCTTGAGCGTCATGGTTACCGGCTCCGTGTCAAGGCCTCTGGCAAAAGCCTTCCGGATTTCCCCGGAAAAGAATGCATGGATTGTACATTCTACAGCCACGCCTTTGTCGGTACTAATTCCCATTGCGGCATACGGTCCCTATATTGCCAGTTTTATTGAAGCCCAGGGAATCGGAAATCCTACCCAGCAGATGATAAAAGGGATTTTCTTTAACTTTTACTGTATCTTTGCGGTGCTGGGAGTAGCGACATTTATTTTGTTTCGTTTTGATTTCGGACCCATGAAGCGGACAGAGAATGCTTATATAGATAAATGTGAGAAAGAAGAAGGGGAACAGAAGGGAAACAAGGAAAGCGCGGAAAAGATAGAAAGAGCAGAGAGAAAAGAAGAGCATGAAGGAAGGGGACAGGAAGGAAAAGCAAGATATCTTATAGTTCCTTTGATTCTTATGATTGCCGTGGCTGTGGCATATATTTTCTACAGTGGCGGCGGAAATATGATGAACGGTGATGCGGAAACCGGTCTGATTTTCGGAATTTGTGCAGGCTGTTTGTATCTGGCGGCTGCATTGGCGCTTGCGAAAGAGATTTCTGTGAAAAAAAGCATTGAGAATTTGTTTACGGGCTGCGGCAATATGTTTGGCATTGTTATCATTATGGTGTTAGCTTATGCTTTGAGTAATTTATTAGGAGCTTTAGGGACTGCTGAGTATTTATCCGGGGTATTGGTTAAGTTTATTAATCCCGTAATATTTGCAGCAGTTGCTTTCCTGCTGACTTGCCTCCTTTCCTTTTCCACAGGGACAAGCGCGGGAACCATTGCCATTATGATGCCGCTTCTTTTGCCCATGGCTCTTTCTTTCCAGATACACATTCCCTTGGTTGTGGGAGCCATTGCGGGAGGGGCAGTTTTTGGAGACCATACTTCGCCCATTTCTGATACTACCATCATGTCTTGTTCTTCTACAGGCTGCGATGTAGTATCCCATGTAAGGACACAGCTGCCTTATTCTTTGTGCTTTGCCGCGCTGGCATGTGTGCTGTATTTGATACTGGGCATTTGGCTTTAAGGAGAGCAGGCAATGTATAATTTTGATGAAATCATAGACAGGCGTGGAAAAAACAGCGCAAAATGGGACAGCCGCTTGATTGGAACCGGTGAAGAAGAATTGCTTCCATTCTGGGTGGCGGATACGGATTTTGCGGCGCCAAAAGAGGTACAGGAAGCACTGGCGGAATGTGTAAACCATAATCTCTACGGTTATGCGCTGCCGCCGGAAGGATGCACCGTCGCAGCTGCGGCATGGCAGCAGAGAAGGCACGGTTTTTCCGTGTCCGAAGACTGGATCCGTTTTGTAGGCGGAATAGACAGCGCATTGTCAGCTGCCGTATGTGCCTATACCGAACCAGGAGACGGCGTATTGATTCAGACACCGGTCTATACGCCGTTTTTTGAAACCGTTATCCAAAACGGGCGGAGGGCCCTTGTAAATCCCCTGGTTTTGGAAAATGGAAGATATACACCTGATTTTGAAGATTTTGAGCGAAAGGCAAAGGAAGCCCGTCTCTGGATGTTTTGTAATCCTCAGAATCCGACGGGAAGATGCTTTACAAAAGAAGAACTGCAACATTTTGGAGAAATCTGTCTGAGAAACAATGTGCTTATGGTTTCAGATGAAATCCATGGAGATATTGTCTTCGACGGATATTCCCATATCCCTCTTGCATCTGTTTCTAAAGAGATAGGGGCAAGAACCATTACATTCACATCTCCGGGCAAAACCTTCGGTCTGGCGGGCCTTGCCTCATCTGTAGTTATAATTGCCGATAAAAAATTACGTCAAATATTTGAAATGGAAAAGGAAAAGCGGTGTCTTTCTGGTAATATTCTGGGATTGACGGCTATGAAAGCAGCTTATGCCCACGGGGATGCTTATGCAGACCAGCTGACTGCCTACCTGCAGAAAAACCGTGATTATGCCCTGGATTACTTTGAAAGAAAAATTCCGGGGATTCATCCCATATCTCCGGAAGGCACCTTTTTGCTGTGGCTGAATTGCAGCGATTTGGGAATCCCGGGAGAAAAATTGGAGCATTTCTTTCTGAATGCGGGAGTAAAGCTGAGCATGGGTTCTTCCTATGGAGCAGGAGGAGAACAGTTTGTCCGGCTGAATTTTGCATGTCCGCGCAAATTGCTGGAAGAAGGGCTTTTCAGAATCGAAAAAGCAGTATGCGGATAAAATCCCCTTTTGTCGAACTTTGTTGAATTTAACAGACTGTTATGTTACATTATTGTTTGTAGCAAATTGGTAAAAAATGGTAATTCATACAAAGTCGGAGGGATTCTGATGATACGCGAATATGTAGAACAGAACGTATATGAGGTTCTACAGGAACGTCTGAAATTGATATTTGAAGAATTTGATAACATTTATATATCATTTTCCGGGGGAAAGGACAGTGGACTGCTTTTAAATCTGGTGCTGGATTTCAAACGGAAATATTATCCGCATAAGAAAATTGGCGTGTTCCATCAGGACTTTGAAGCCCAGTATACCGTAACCACGGAATACATAGAACGGACCTTTGAACGTATCAAGGATGAGGTGGAGCCTTACTGGGTCTGCCTTCCCATGGCTACGAGGACAGCCTTAAGCAGCTATGAAATGTACTGGTATCCCTGGGATGATATGAAAAAGGAATGCTGGGTCAGGGAAATGCCCGACAAAGACTATGTCATTAAATTAAACAATAATCCCATTACCACATATCGCTATAAAATGCATCAGGAAAATCTGGCAAAGCAGTTTGGAAGATGGTACAGGATCTCCCATGGAAACAGGAAGACCGTGTGCCTTCTTGGCATACGTGCAGAAGAATCCATGCAAAGGTACAGCGGGTTTTTAAATAAGAAAAACGGATATAAGGACCAGTGCTGGATTAGCAAGCAGTTTAAAGATGTCTGGTGTGCATCGCCCTTGTATGACTGGTCTTTAAATGATGTGTGGCATGCCAATTACCTCTTTGAGTATGACTATAACCGTTTGTATGACCTGTACTATATGGCGGGATTAAAGGTGTCCCAGATGAGGGTGGCGTCGCCTTTTAATGACTACTCAAAGGATTCGCTGAACCTGTACAGGGTCATTGACCCGGAAATCTGGACAAAGCTGGTCGGGAGAGTGAGAGGCGCTAATTTTGCCTGTATCTATGGTAAGACAAAAGCCATGGGATATAGGAACGTGACTTTGCCGGAAGGGCATACATGGGAATCCTATACGAGATTTTTGCTGGATACGCTGCCGGTGAGGCTGAGAAACAATTATATAAAAAAGTTCAATACATCCATGAGCTTCTGGCATAAGACCGGCGGAGGGCTGGAGGAAGAGGCAATACAGGAGCTGCTTGACCATGGATACCATATTAAGAGGAATGGTGTTTCCAATTATACTCTGAGCAAAAAGTCTAGAGTGGTTTTTACGGAGAAAATTCCTGATGATACGGATGACATTAAATCCACAAAGGATATTCCCAGCTGGAAAAGAATGTGCTATTGCATTTTGAAAAATGACCATATATGCCGTTTTATGGGATTTGGCCCTACAAAAGAACAGCAGCAGCGCATTGATATGATCAGAAGGAAATATCAAAGCATCGGAGAAATATAAAGAAAAGAGTTTTCAGGAGGCATAATGAATATTACCAGTCCCGTTTATAACATAATTGCAGTACCCATAGAAAAAATCAGGGCAAATACCTATAATCCCAATGTGGTCGCACCGCCAGAAATGAAGCTCCTTTATGAGAGTATAAAGGCTGACGGCTATACAATGCCGATTGTATGTTATTACATAAAAGAAGAAGACATCTATATCATTGTAGACGGATTTCACCGTTACAGGGTCATGCTGGAGCACAAGGATATTTATGAAAGAGAAGGCGGTATGCTGCCGGTTTCGGTCATCGATAAGTCCATTGACTACAGAATGGCAAGCACCATCCGCCATAACCGGGCAAGAGGAACCCATGATGTTGATTTGATGAGCAATATTGTTAAGGAACTTCATGAACTGGGCAGGTCTGATGCGTGGATTTCCAAACACCTGGGCATGGAAAAGGATGAGATATTGAGACTGAAGCAGATTACCGGACTTGCCGCATTATTTAAAGATGTACAGTTCGGAAAAGCATGGAGACCTGCAGAGAAGGAGTAACAAAAGGGAAATGCACAAAGTGCACAAAACCCCCTACTATTAAGTTGAAACTGTTGTAAAATGATGATATAATGTGCGTGAAGGGCAGAGTCAAGCGTACAAAGAAACCCTTATCAAGCTTGCTTGAATAAGGGTTCCTTTGTACATTTGACGAGCGAAGCGACCCCGGAAAACCATCGGTTTTTCGGGGCTCTGCCCGTGTGCTTTGCTAATATATGAAGGAAACATACATAAATTTATGAGGGGGATATTTGACTAATGAAAAAGAAGAATAACAATTCTATAAGCTCCATAAAGACGCAGATATGTTTGCTGGTTGATTTTGCGGTTATTCTAGCCGGAATTTTAATGATGGTTTTGTATACACCCAAAGCAAAATCGGAAATCCAGACCTTGACAGAAAACTACATGAGGGATTTGGCAGATGCATACGGAGAAACTCTGGACAGCCAGATAAAAAGTGCAGACGGGAAAACGGCGTCTATTCTGAATACGGATAACCTTTCACTCAAGCTGGAAGGCGGTGGTATGGAAGGAGTGGAGTCCAGTTATGTCTATGTGGTGGGAAAGAGCGGAAATATGTTGTACCATCCAAATGGAGATAAGATCGGCAAGAGTGTGGAAAATGAGGTAGTCAAACAGATCTGTGCGGATTTACAGGCGGGCCAAACCGTGGAAAATGATGTGATTTCTTATGAGTTTGACGGAAAGATGAAATATGCTTCTGTCTATATCAGCACCTATACGGAATTTGTGCTTGTGGTAACGGCGGACCAGGATGAGGTTCTTGCACCAGTTTCCTATATGAGTAAAGTGGGTGTGGCAGGCATCATTATAGTTGCCATTATTTTTGCTATATTCGGATATGTCCGCGCCAGCATGATTGTAAAGCCCATCCAGCATATGACAGACTTTACGTTTAAGCTTTCCGAAATGGATTTTACGGAAAATGAAATGCAGGCTAAATTGAACAAGAGTAAAAATGAAATCGGTGATATGAGCCGCGCCATTACCATTTTAAGGTCAGAGCTGGTGGAGATGGTAGAGAAGATTAAAGGACAGAGCGACGTGCTTATGATGGCGGCAGATGACCTTACCCACAGCGCTGCAGAAACATCCAATACTATGGGTCAGGTGGAAAATGCGGTCAATGATATTTCCCAGGGGGCAACCTCACAGGCTGAGGAAACCCAGACGGCAACCGAAAATGTTATGGCTATCGGTAGTATGATAGAAGACACCACCGAAGTAGTGAACGAACTTGTAGAACATGCGAGCAAGATGAAGGAATCCAGTAAGCATGCAAAGTCTATTTTAAATGAATTGGACCAGGTTAACAAAAAAACAGAAGAATATATTGATGTAATTGCAAAACAGACTGATACAACCAATGAGTCTGCGCGCAAGATCAGCCAGGCCGCGAGTATGATTACGGAAATAGCAGAAGAAACCAATTTGTTGTCCCTAAACGCTTCCATTGAGGCGGCAAGAGCAGGAGAACAGGGAAGAGGGTTTGCTGTAGTCGCATCCCAGATTCAAAAGCTGGCGGAACAATCCAACGAGTCTGCAAAGGAAATAGGGGATATTATTGGGGTCCTTTTGCAGGATTCCGAAAAAGCTGTTGAGATTATGGCGGATGTAAAGTCCAGTATGCAGGAACAAAGTGAGCATGTAGAACGGACCGATGAGGCCTTTGGTGAAATCCAGAATGAGATTGAAAGCTCTATTGAAGGAATGAATTTGATTTCGGAGAAAACCCAGAATATGGATGCGGCAAGAAGCAAGGTTGTTGACGGTGTACAGAGCCTGACTGCTATAGCCCAGGAAAATGCGGCAAGCACAGAGGAAACATCGGCTTCCGTAACAGAGGTTTCCGCAATTGTAAATGGTATTTCCGAAAAGTCGGGAGAATTGCGTAAGGTGGCACAGGAATTAGAAAACAGCATGAGCATATTTAAGATATAATCGGTATTAACGAATATTAAGAAAACAGGGAAAACCATGGTAAATTTAGTTATTGCATTAGAATGTTTTGGCATATGCCTGATTGTTATAGCGCTGCTCCTTCTAATGAACGGGGATGGAGCCAGAGAACAGAAGATGCTGATTATGATTATGTGCGGCTCTCTGGTACAGAACTTAGGTTATTTGTTGGAATTGACTGCCTCTTCAGTTGATACTGCCATGGCGGGAGTGACTGTGGAAAATGTGGGTTCTGCTTATGTACCTCTGTGTTATTGCTGGTTTCTTTACATATATTGTTCTATTAATCCGCCTACAAAGCTTTTAAGAATTCTTTGTGCAGTCAGCTTTTTTATTTTGCCTACTGTATTTTTTAACTGGAACGGACTTTTTTATAAGGATGTTCAGTGGGTGGCGGCTGCCAATGGATTTTATCATGTCAGCATTACTTATGGTCCGCTGTATGTGTTTTTTCTGTTCAGCCGTATTATTATTCCCTTTATCCTTTGTATATTTACCCTGATAAAGGCCATCTATGAGTGTACGGATCAGAAGGTCAGCCGTCAGTATTGGACGATTCTCGGAATTTCTACTTTTCCTGTCATAATGTTGCTGGCTTATGTTTTCAAATTGATAAATGTATTTGACTTTACGCCGGTGACGTTAGCCATATCCATGTCTATGGTTGTTATCGTGGTCTGGAGCCGCCGTAATTATGATTTCCGTCATCTGGCGGCAGCGAAGGTCCTGGAGAGTTTGGGAGACGGCGTAATTGCACTGGATGACCATGACCGTCTGGTCAGCTATAACAGGGCGGCGGCAAATATTTTTACCCATCTGCCTGACCATAAGCTGGGAGAGAATATCCGGGTAGTGGAGGGCTTTCGTGAGGAAATGCTTAATGAGAATGTTCCACAGAGCTTTTCCATTAACGAACAGCATTATGAAAGTCACAGCAAGCATATTGTAGATGAAAACGGTAAGATACAGGGCTGCGTTATATTAATTCTGGATATGACCGATATAAAGGCTTATATCAACGAAATTAAGCGGGTGCGGCATCAAGCGGAGAAGGCCAGTATTGCAAAAAGCGAATTTCTTGCCAATATGTCCCACGAGATACGTACTCCCATGAATGCCATTATCGGACTGAATGACATTATCATGGAGGAATGCGAGGATACTGAGATTTATTCCCATGCCAAGGATGTGCAGTCAGCAGCTAAAAATCTGCTGGCAATCATTAATGACATTTTGGACCTGTCCAAGGTGGAAGCGGGCAAAATGGAATTGGTCTATGAAGATTATTACATAAAAATTATGACAAATGAAATCATGGCAATGATGGATATGGCAGCTTCCCAGCGAGGGCTGCTCTTAAAGTATGAGATAGATGAAACAATTCCTTGCTGCTACAGCGGCGATGATGGCAGGATTAAACAGATTTTGCTCAATATCCTCAATAATGCCATTAAATTTACACAGAAAGGATATGTGCATGCATATATTACCGGGAAACCCGGAAGAAATGCAGATGAGGAAACGCTTATTTTCCATATAGAGGATACCGGCTGCGGTATTAAGGAGAAAGATCTCGACAAGATATTTGAAGATTTCCGGCAGGTAGATTCCAAACGGAACCGGAGCGTGGAGGGTACCGGACTGGGGCTTGCAATCGTGAAGCATTTGGTAGAGCTGATGGAGGGTACCATACAGGTGGATAGCACCTACGGCAAAGGAACAAAGGTTACGATTACGATTCCCCAGAAGATCGTAGACAGGCGTCCGGTTTCAGAAACGCCAGAGGAGGCTCCACAGATAGAACAGAAAATTACGGATAGCTTTACTGCGCCTGGTGTGAAAGTGCTGATTGTGGATGATAATGTAATTAATCGTAAGGTTGCCAGAAACTTCCTCAAAAATTATGCCTTTGATCTGAGTGAGGCGGAAAGCGGGCCGGAAGCTGTGGAACTGGTGCGTGCTACTCGTTATGATATTATCTTTATGGATCATATGATGCCTGGCATGGATGGTGTTGAGGCGGCAGAAATCATCCGCAGGGACTGTGGCGAAAATGGAGCAGCTCCTGTTATGGTGGCATTGACCGCCAATGCCATGGAAGGAATGAGGGAATATTTTCTGGAGTGTGGTTTTCAGGATTTTATATCCAAACCTCTTGACAGGAAAGAGATGAACCAGCTTTTACTGCGCTGGGTGCCGGAAAAATACAGACAGATGAATAACGAAGAGGAGGAATCCAGACCGCTGGATCCTGCGGCGTTTCAGATTGACGGAGTGGATATGGATGCCGCAATGAAATACTATTCCGGCAATGAAGAGGGCTTTATCGAGCTGCTGGAGCTTTATTGTACGGATGGCAAACGCAAGACGGAGCTTTTAAGCAAACTTGTACAATCAGATATTTTACAATACCAGATAGAGGTGCATGGGCTTAAAAGCGCATCAGCCAATATCGGAGCTATGGACGTCTCGGCTATGGCTCGTGAGCAGGAAAATGCTGCTGCACAGGGGGATAAAGAGTTTATTGCAGGGCAGTTTCCGGTAATGCTGGCAGAATATGAGACTCTTTTGACGAATATCGAGCAGTTTTTGGAAGGTTACAGACAGGAGAAGGGTCCCAAAGAAAAACTTTCCCGTTTGTCCATACAGGAACTGAGGGAACAGACAGCGTCTGCGTTGGAAAATCTGAAGCATTTTCGGTCCAGAGAGTGTGCGGAAATAGTGGATGAAATACTGCTCCATGAACTGCAGGAGGATGCAGAGGAAAGACTTTTACAAATAAGGGAACAACTGAGATTATATGAAGATGATAATGCGGAAGAACTGCTGGGGCAGCTTCTGAGCATACTTGAAAGGGAGGAAGAATAAAATGAGCCAAATGGGAAGTGGAGGTTCTAAAAAGCGCATTTTAGCAGTGGATGATACTGCAATTTTCTTGACACGGATTTCCAATACGTTGGGGAATGATTATGACGTGATTACTGTCAACTCGGGTACCAGGGCTTTGAAATATCTAGAGCAGGAGAAACCTGACCTTATTCTGTTGGATGTTCAGATGGGGCAAAAGGACGGTATTGAGACGTTGGAAGAGATACGTGCTATGAAAGACCGGGCGGATATACCTGTTATCATGCTTACCGGTGTGGAGGATAAGGAGATTGTTTTAAAGAGCGCTAAACTGGGGATTTGTGACTACATACTGAAGCCTTTTAGTTCCGAAAAGCTTCTTGACAGGATCCGTCTTGTCTTGGCACAGCAGGAACAAAAGGGCATGGGTTCATAATATGGAGAGGTGATTTGTAAGATGAATACTGCTATGGCAAAAGAGGAACTTGTGCAGATACTTGATCAGGCGGTTCAGGATGTAACGGAACGTACTGCAGGCGTACAGCTGCACCAGGGAGGCCAGCTGCCGGGGGAAGACCTCTGTACGGTTCAGATTACTTTTGATAAAGGATTTTACACCAGCCTTACTCTTTGTGCTGATACCGGTCTGCTGTACAAAATGGCATGTAATTCTTTTCATGAAGATGCGGTCAGTCCCGAGGATGTGGAGGAGTTTAGCAAGGAATATTTTAATGTGTTATGTGGTAGGATAGCCGGGGCTATGTTTCGGGCTACACAGGTTCCGGCTCATTTTGGTCCACCTGTGTTCTATCACGGGCGTTATGAGCCCGAGGGGCGTGAGGTACAATTTGTGCTTACGTATTCTGATGAGTGCTATGGAGGAGTGCAGCTGATACACCATGTGCCCAGTTCAAACTAGGGCAGGCTGTTTTGGCTAAGACCTGAGAGAAGGGAGCATATAAAATTGAGCAAACGAATAATGGTGGTAGATGATTCCCGGCTGGTCCGGGTTCAGTTGGAAGATGTTCTTGAGGGGACGGACTATGAGATTGCAGCATATTGCCGAAGTGGGGAAGATGCGATTTCACAGTATGATGAGGTAAAGCCGGATTTGGTAACGATGGATATTATTATGCAGGGGATGGACGGATTGGACGCTACTGAGCTTATTTTGAAAGAGCATCCGGATGCAAGGATCGTCATGATTTCATCCCTGGCATATGACGATACATATGAGAAGGCAAAAGCCATTGGTGCAAGAGGCTTTGTGGATAAACCCTTTCATCAGGAGCAGCTGCTCAAGGTATTTGAACAGGCATTATCTTAACTAAATATCCATTTAGCTTTTGATAAGAGAAGATAACTGGGGACGTTATGTCAATTTTCTCTTTTTTTCGTTCCGTATTTATGATACAATGCATAGTAGTGTGTAGTGAAATGGAGAAATGCAATGGTCGAACGGGAAGATAGACAGTTGCAAAAGAACCGCCGTAAAAGGGTGGAGCGATTAAAAAAAATAATTTTAATTACGGTTTTTGCAGCGATACTGGTACCAGTACTTGTCAGTATTTGTTTTGGAATCCTGTTACACAGAGCGAATGTCAGATTGAGCAAATTAGAAGCGGAAAAAGCCGATATGCAGTCTCAGATGGATGAATTAAGCTCAAAGATTGATAATTTGCAGGAAAGTATCACATTCTATGAAGAAGAGCAAGAGGATGACCAGACAGCAACGGAACCTGTTTTGGAAAATGAAAACAGCGGACAGGATATTATGACCGAAGACGGTATTAAAAGGGTTTATCTTACTTTTGATGATGGTCCCAGCAAGTATACCGATGAAATTTTAGATGTTCTTGCCGAATATAATGTTAAGGCGACTTTTTTCGTGGTAGGTGATACAAGTGAAGAAGCCAAGGCTCTTTATAAAAGAATTATAAGTGAGGGGCATAGCATCGGCATTCACTCCTATAGTCACAGATATTATGAAATTTATGCGTCAGAAGAGGCATTTTTCGAGGATTTCTATTTGTTATCCGATTATATATATGATGTGACCGGAGTCAGACCGGATATCTGCAGGCTTCCGGGAGGAAGCAGCAATACTGTCAGTAAAATCAACATGGCCGAGATTGTCAACGAGCTGGAGAGCCAGGGTATTACCTGTTATGACTGGAATATTTCAGGAGGCGATGCTGAGGGACATAAGCTGTCATCAGGACAGATTGCAGCGAATGTTTTGACCGGAGTCAATAATTTTCAGACTTCCATTGTGCTTTTGCATGACGGAAAAGACAAAGCGGCAACGGTTGAGGCAGTACGGTTGATATTGGAGGACCTGACAAACCAGGAGAAATTGGAAATAAAACCGATTACGGAGGAAACCCCGATAATTTTGCATATTACACATTAGAAGAAATGGAGGAACTATTAATGGGTTTTTTTCAGGACTTAAAAGAAGATTTATCAATGGCAGTAAATGAACTGCTTCCAGAGATAAGCGAAGAATTGGAAGAAGCGGTGGAAGTGGGAAAAAGTGAAGGGGAAACAGAAACGGTTGAGGAAGTAAAACCTCAAGCGGAAACAAAAACAGTTGAGGAAGCAAAAACTGAGACGGAAATGGAAACAATTATGGATGATGAGGAAGCTTTCCGTGCTGCAGTGGACAGACTGGATGTGAATGTTGATGTGTTTACCCCTGAACTGCTGAAGGAAGAAAAAGAGGCAGAAGCATCAGAAGCTAAGGAGGAGATTGCGGAAGAGCAAGAGCCAGAAGTGGAAGCAGAAACTGAGCCAGAGGCAGAAGAGCCGGAAGTGGAAGCAGAAACTGAAGCGGAGGCAGAAGAGCCAGAGCCGAAAGCAGAAGCTGAGCCGGAAGAAGCAGAAGATGAGACTGAGTCAGAAGCGGAAGCTGAGCCGGATATAGAAACAGAGAAAGAAGCTGAGCATGTGGAAGAGTCCGCAGAGCTTTCTGAGGAAACGGCAAATGTGCCGGAACAGGCAGAAGAGGAACCGGAAGAAGATGTATCCATATCTGAAGAGCCGGTAAAAGAAAATATTGAAATAAGCAAAGGGGCAAGTGAAGAAATGCAAAGCGATTTAATTAAAGAAGTTGTTGAAGAAGTAGGAAAAACAAACGAAGAGACAGAATTAGAAAAAGAGGTAGGTAAAGTTATGACACAGCAGAATGAAGCAGAATTAGCAGGCGAAGTATTGGATGAAACAGCGGTTATTACCAAAGGTATGAGAGTCACCGGTGACATCAGCAGTCAGGGTTCCATGGATATTCTCGGAGTTGTCAAAGGAAATGTGGAAATTCTTGGCAAGCTCAGTGTTTCAGGCCAGGTGGAAGGTAATTCCGTTGCGGAAGAGATATTTGCTGATTCCGCTAAGATTACCGGAGAAATCCGTGCAAGAGGCAGCGTAAAGGTTGGACAGAGTTCTGTTCTTATCGGAAATATCTATGCTACAAGCGCAGTTATTGCAGGAGCTGTTAAGGGTGATATAGACGTACAGGGACCGGTTATTCTGGATACTTCTGCCATTGTTATGGGAAATATCAAATCCAAATCCGTTCAGATTAATAACGGTGCGGTTATTGAAGGTATGTGCTCCCAGTGCTACGCAGATGTTAATCCTTCTTCTTTCTTTAAAGATATTGATAAATAATGCCGGGGGAACTGGAAATGAAAAGAATTATGTTGAAGCTGAGCGGTGAAGCTTTGGCGGGAGAAAAGAAGACCGGCTTTGATGAGGATACAGTCAGAGGCGTGGCCCTTCAGGTAAAGAAGCTGGTAGATGACGGCATGGAAGTGGGCGTTGTTATCGGCGGTGGAAATTTCTGGCGCGGGCGTACCAGTGAGCATATCGACAGGACAAAGGCAGACCAGATCGGGATGCTGGCAACGGTAATGAACTGTATTTACGTATCGGAGATTTTTCGCTCCGTAGGAATGAGAACTTGTATTTTAACACCTTTTGAGTGCGGTTCTTTTACCATGCTGTTTTCCAAGGACAGGGCGCATAAGTATTTTTCAAAAGGTTTGGTAGTCTTTT
>CAZZHJ010000025.1:0-16558 GCA_964653815.1 uncultured Lachnospiraceae bacterium | reverse complement strand
GGACGAGATGCTGAAGCAGTATCTTGGATATATTCCGGTACTGGCGCCTTTCTGTAAAGAAGAGGAGGAGAATGAAGCGGATAAGAAGGAGATTTCAAACGAAACGCTGAAAGACTTCTTTGCGAAGATGGCATCTGCCGTGGACGATTTGGACATGGACCAGATGGAGGAAGTAATTGATGAGATGAATGAGTACCACTATGAGGATGAGCAGCGTGAATTATTTAGAAAGCTGGCGGAAGCAGTAGAAGAGGTTGACGTTGATTTATGTGGGGAAATATTGAAAGAGTGGGAGAGTAAGCTGGAATAGACAATACCTCATCTGTTTGCAGACAGGTGAGGTATTTTTTACTTGTGGTCTGGATGAGAATGATTTGAAAAACTATGTTATGGTTGCAGAATACATAATGCTCCAATCTTGAGCAGGCGGAGTCGATACATAAAATCGTGTAATGTGCAAAAAATAGTAATGTATGTTGAAATGTATTTTTTAATATGTTAAAATTATATTACTAAAAAATGTGATAATGCACAAAAATTAGGAGTGATATTGTGGAAATAAAAAGAGACGCATATCTTGAACAGCTGAAAATAAGAAGAAATAATGGAATGATTAAAATCATTACAGGAATCAGAAGATGTGGAAAATCATATCTTCTATTTAAGTTATTTAAAAGATATTTGTTAGAAAATGGAGTGGACGAACAGCATATTATTGAGATTGCATTAGATGGTATTGAAAACGAAGAACTGCGAAATCCCAGAGTGTGTTATGAGTTTATAAAGAGCGTGATGAAAGATGAAGAAAAATATTATCTTCTTTTAGATGAAGTGCAATTTATGCCCCGTTTTGAAGAATTACTCAACAGTATGCTTCGTATAGAAAATATTGACGTATATGTAACAGGCAGTAATTCAAAATTTTTATCAAGTGATATTGTAACGGAATTTCGTGGCAGAGGCGATGAAGTTAGAATATATCCTTTATCCTTTGCAGAGTTTTTTTCGTGTTATGACGGTGATTATGACGATGCCTGGGGTGAATATCTGATATATGGCGGACTTCCACAGGTTGCACAGTTTTCACTTGAGCGTCAGAAATCGGAATATTTAAAGAGTATTTTGTCAAATGTCTATCTCAAGGATGTAGTTGAGCGGAATCGGATTCAAAATGTTGATGAATTAAATACATTGCTGGATATTCTTGCTTCTTCTATTGGTGCATTGACGAACCCCACTAAAATTTCCAATACATTTACCAGTGAACGAGGAATTAATTATAGTAATAAAACAATATCAAATCATATTGACTGGCTGACAGAAGCATTTTTGATTTCTAAAGCTAATCGTTATGATATAAAAGGCAGGAAATATGTTGGCGCAAATTTAAAATACTATTTTACGGATATAGGTATTAGAAACGCAAGGCTAAATTTCAGACAACAGGAACCCACACATATTATGGAAAACATTGTTTATAATGAATTGGTTTTACGTGGTTATAATGTAGATGTCGGTATTGTAGACATATATGATAAAAACCAGGAAGGCGGGCGGATTCATAGGCAGTTAGAAGTAGATTTTGTGGTAAATCAAGGTAGTCAAAGATATTATATTCAGGTGGCTTATGACATAGCCACAGAGGATAAGCAGAAACAGGAACTTAGATCACTTAGAAACATTTCTGATTCATTTAAGAAAATAATCATTGTAAATGGAGTGTTAAAGCCATGGAGAAATGAGGAGGGATTTGTGATTATGGGGATGAAATATTTTCTGCTAAATGTGAATAGTCTGGAATTCTGATTAACTGGAACGGTTATTAAGATGTTATAAAAAGGATTGATGGCATTGATGGACTACATAATCAGGGAAATGTTAAAAGAAGAATACAGACTGCTTGAGGTTTTTTTATATGAGGCAATCTTTATACCGGAGGGAATATCCCCTCCGCCGAAATCCATTATTATGCAGCCAGAGCTGCAGGTGTATCTGACTGATTTTGGCAGGAAAAAGGAGGATATTGCTTTCGTGGCGGAAGTTGACGGAAAGGCAGCAGGAGCCGTCTGGGCAAGGATTATGGATGACTACGGACATATTGATGACAGTACGCCGTCTCTGGCGATTTCCCTGTACAAAGAGTATCGGGGACAGGGAATGGGAACTGCCATGTTACAGGAAATGCTCTCTGCATTAAAGCAAAAAGGTTATGCCCGTACATCATTAGCTGTACAAAAGGCAAACTATGCTGTTAAAATGTATCAGAAAGCAGGCTTTGAAGTTGTAGATGAAAATGAAGAGGAATACATTATGGTGTTCCGGCTGCAATAAAAATACCACAGGAGGAAAACAAAATGAACTTTTTAGAAGAAAGGATTCAAAAAGACGGTGTCGTAAAAGAAGGAAATGTCTTAAAGGTTGATACATTTCTGAATCATCAGATGGATATCCGGCTTTTCAGACAAATGGGAGAGGAATGGAAGAAACGTTTTGAAGGTACATACATCAATAAAATACTGACCATAGAAGCGTCGGGAATCGGAATTGCATGTATCGCATCCGAATATTTTGATGTGCCTGTGGTTTTTGCTAAAAAGTCCAAAAGCATCAACATTGACGGAAGCATGTATGTGGCGGAAGTGGAGTCTTTTACCCACAAGTGCAAAAATCAGGTCATTGTTTCCAAGAAATTTTTAGGCCCGGATGACCACGTTTTGATTATTGATGACTTTTTGGCAAACGGCTATGCGTTGCAGGGAATGATTTCCATTGTGTCACAGGCCGGAGCAACCGTGGAGGGAATCGGAATTGCCATTGAAAAGGGATTTCAGCCGGGAGGACGTGTGATCAGGAATCTTGGCTATCATTTGGAGTCCCTTGCCATTGTAGAGGGCATGGATGCGGCTACAGGAAAAATAGACTTCAGAAAACAGAGTTAAAATGCATAAGAGAGGTATGATATACAGATGAATAAAGAAGCGAGTGTTGATAATATTTACCGTCTGGAGGGAAAGGTTCCTTTGGAAAAGGCGATTCCTTTCGGGTTGCAGCATATACTGGCTATGTTTGTGGCGAATATTGCGCCTATTATTATCGTGGCGGGTGCCAGCGGACTGGATTCCTCACAGAGTGCCAGACTGATACAAAGTGCTATGATTATAGCAGGAATCGGAACTCTTATACAATTGTTTCCCTTGTGGAAAATCGGTTCAGGGCTGCCCATCGTCATGGGAATCAGCTTTACCTTTGTTTCGGTTTTCTGTTATATAGGACCGACCTACGGATATAATGCCATTGTGGGTGCCGTTTTAGTAGGCGGTATCGTTGAGGGTCTTCTCGGACTATTTGCAAAGTATTGGACAAAGCTGATTACGCCAATTGTGGCGGCAAGCGTTGTAACGGCTATCGGTTTTTCCCTGCTGTCTGTCGGAGCGTCTTCCTTTGGCGGCGGAAGCGGAAATGATGCTTTTGGTTCGGCAACGAACTGGATTCTCGGAACCATAACCC
This sequence comes from uncultured Lachnospiraceae bacterium, assembly GCA_964653815.1. GTDB lineage: Bacteria > Bacillota > Clostridia > Lachnospirales > Lachnospiraceae > UBA2882. Next base: position 13,051 of record CAZZHJ010000025.1, on the reverse strand, counting down.
TTTTGTGTTGTCTGATTTTTAATATTTTTGCAAAGTCTTACTGGAAACAGCTTTCGGTTCTTTTCGGGCTTGCGGCAGGCTATATTGTGGCTGTTTGCATGGGCGTGGTGGATTTTTCGGCATTAAAATCGGCTTCTATTGTGGCTTTGCCTTCCATTCTGCCCTTCAAACCGGAGTTTAATCTGAATGCTATTATAGCGGTGGTACTAATTTTTCTGGTGTCCGCTACGGAAACAATCGGAGATACTTCGGCATTGGCCACTTCCGGTCTTGACAGGGAAGCTTCTTCCAAAGAAATTTCCGGTTCCCTGACCTGTGACGGCTTTATAAGCGCCCTTTCTTCGCTGTTCGGCTGTCTGCCCATTACGTCCTTCAGCCAAAATGTGGGACTTGTAGCCATGACAAAGGTTGTAAACCGTTTTACAATTGCCACAGGGGCCGTGATTATGATTATTGCCGGGATTTTCCCCGGGTTTGGCGCACTGCTGGCGACTTTGCCGGATGCGGTATTAGGCGGCTGTACGATTATGATGTTTGGCACCATTGTTGTAAGCGGATTGCGGATGATCGGAAACTGTGGTTATTCCCAGAGGAATGTCACAATTGTTGCATTATCTTTGAGCACAGGAATCGGTTTTACCCAGGTGCCTGAGATATTTGCGATTTTTCCGCAGATTGTCCAGAATGTCTTTGCCCAGAACTGCGTTGCCGTTGTATTTCTGGTAGCAATTGTTTTGAATCTGGTATTGCCTAAGGATATGGAGGCAGGACCGTCTGCCCGTGAGGAGAAATAATATGAATTGCAGTATTAAGTCATTATACATCTGTGTGAAAGATATGGACAGGGCGATTGCTTTTTATGAAGCGTTTTTTGAGCAGCAGGTTACGGAAAAAGATGATATATACAGTGTTTTTGATGTTAATGGATTTCGATTCGGTTTATTTGCTTATGAAAAAATGAATGAAGAGCATGAGTTTGGCAGTAATTGTCTTCCCAGTGTCAGTGTAGAGAATATAGATGTACTTCATAAAAAGATAGGAGATAAGGAATTGTGTTTTCCACTGACAAGGATAGGGAAAAATTGGGTTGCAGAGTTTGTTGATTCGGAGGGTAATCATATCGAGATAACTGCACCGGCATGATTGATTTTTCCGTAGGATGGAATAGAACGTCTTTCAGCGCGAAAAATCGGAGGAGAAAATGGACATATCGTTATACTACAAAGAAAAGGGCAATGGCACTCCCTTCATTCTCTTACATGGCAACGGCGAAAACGGAGACTATTTCCGGCATCAGATAGAATACTTTTCAAAAAGCTACAGAGTTATTGCTGTGGACACCAGAGGGCACGGACAATCTTCCAGAGGAACCGCGCCTTTTACCATGGAGCAGTTTGTGGAAGATTTGAATGGGCTTATGGAAAAACTGGAAATTCCAAAAGCTATTATTTTAGGCTTTTCTGACGGTGCCAATATCGCCATGAAGTTTGCACTGAAATATCCGAAAAAGGTTTGGGCATTAATCTTAAACGGAGGGAATTTAAATACAAAAGGTGTGAAAAGAAGGATTCAGATTCCCATAGAAATCGGATATAGAATCACAAAAATATTTGCAAACAAGTCGGAAGAAGCAAAAAAGCATATGGAATTGCTGGGCTTAATGGTTCATGAACCCAACATAAAGCCGGAGGAACTGCACGCCATTAAAGTTCCGAGCCTTGTGATTGCAGGAACCAGGGATATGATAAAGACAGCCCATACAGAACAGATAGCGAAAAATATATCCGGTGCAGAGCTGGTCATTATAGATGGCGACCATTTTATTGCAAACAAAAGTCCGGAAGAATTTAATAAAAAGGTTCATGAATTTTTGAAAAAATTACCCTGAGATAAATGGAGGAAACCGTCATGAAAGCCAATGTTAAGTGTATGTCCTGTATCCTTTCAAGGCAAAAGGTAATACAAAGCCTGCCGGATGAAAAACTCAAAAGCGTATGTATGCATGAAATTCTGGGAGTGCTGTATGAATATGGACAGGAGAAGTCTACGCCCTTCCTTGTATCAAAGATTAATAAGGTTATGGGGAAATATCTGGTTGAGGATAAGGATTATGCTTCTTTAAAACACAAATTCAATCAGATTATGCTGGAGAAAGAAGGGGAGATTGAAGCTATCATCCGAAGTTCCGAAGATGCATTATACAGCTGCATCAGTTACGTATGTGCAGGAAATTACATTGATTTTGGGGCGATGGAGATTGTAGAGGAAGAATTGCTGCAGACGATTTTGGAACGGGCTAAAGATGAAAAGATTTTAAAAGAAGTCTATGACAGCTTTGTAAAAGATTTGGAGCAGGCGCATACTCTGGTCTATTTAACGGATAATTGCGGCGAAATTGTATTGGACAAACTGTTTATCAAGCTTTTGAAAGAACGGTATGAAAATCTGGAAATTACCGTTATTGTACGCGGAAAAGAAGTCATTAATGATGCCACAATGGAAGATGCAGAGGAAGTGGGTCTTACAGAAATTGTAACCTGCATCGGGAACGGAAGCGATGCGCCGGGAACTGTTTTGGAAGAGCTTTCGGAAGAAGCAAGGCAGCACATTTTACAGGCGGATGTAATCATCTCCAAAGGACAGGGGAACTTTGAAAGTTTAGCGGGTTGCGGTCTTCATCCCTATTTTCTTTTTCTGTGCAAATGTGATTTATTTGTGGAGAGATTCGGCATGGAAAGGTTTTCGTCTGTTTTCATGAAGGAATAAGAGTGCTTTACAAAAATACAATAATCAGATAAGATAAAATTATTTAATATAAGGAGAATAGAATAATGAGTAACGACAAATACGTAAGTCCCTTGTCAGAGCGTTATGCCAGCAGGGAAATGCAGTACATTTTTTCGCCGGACATGAAATTTACCACATGGAGAAGACTGTGGATTGCCCTGGCGGAAACGGAGATGGAGATGGGACTTTCCCAGGATGGAAAGCCGGTTATTACCGCAGAACAGATTGCGGAATTAAAGGAGCACGTAACCGATATTAATTATGATGTGGCAAAGGCCCGTGAAAAGGAAGTTCGTCACGATGTTATGAGCCATGTTTATGCATATGGTAAACAGTGTCCCAAGGCGGCAGGAATCATCCATTTAGGAGCTACCTCCTGTTATGTGGGGGACAATACGGATATTATCGTTATGACTGAGGCACTTAGGCTGGTAAAGAAAAAACTGGTCAATGTCATTGCAAAGCTGGGGGAGTTTGCGGACAAGTATAAGGACCAGCCCACACTGGCATTTACCCATTTCCAGCCCGCACAGCCCACCACTGTGGGAAAGAGGGCGACCCTCTGGGCACAGGAGTTCTGCATGGATTTGGAGGACTTGGATTATGTGCTTTCCACCATGAAGCTTTTAGGCTCCAAGGGAACAACGGGAACACAGGCTTCTTTCCTGGAGCTTTTTGACGGGGACCAGGAGACCATTGACAAAATCGACCCCATGATTGCAAAGAAAATGGGATTTGACAAATGCGTGGCTGTTTCGGGACAGACCTACAGCCGCAAGACGGACACCAGAGTCTGCAACATTTTGGCTGGCATTGCGGCAAGCGCACACAAGATGAGCAATGATATCCGTCTTTTACAGCATTTAAAAGAAGTGGAGGAGCCTTTTGAGAAGAGCCAGATCGGGTCCTCTGCCATGGCATATAAGAGAAACCCCATGAGAAGCGAGAGGATTGCTTCTCTGGCAAGGTATGTGATGATTGACGCATTGAACCCTGCCATTACTTCCGCCACACAGTGGTTCGAGCGTACCTTGGATGATTCCGCCAACAAACGGTTATCCATTCCCGAAGGCTTCCTTGCGGTAGACGGTATTCTGGATTTGTGCTTGAATGTAGTGGACGGTCTGGTAGTATATGAAAAGGTTATTAACAAGCGTCTTATGAGCGAGCTGCCCTTTATGGCAACGGAAAATATTATGATGGATGCAGTGAAAAACGGCGGCAACCGTCAGGAGCTTCATGAGCGCATCCGTGAGCTTTCCATGGAAGCGGGCAAAAATGTTAAGCAGTTGGGCAAAGAGAACAATTTGCTGGAGCTGATTGCGGCAGACCCGGCGTTCGGCATGGATTTAGAGGAGCTGGAAAAGACAATGGATCCTGCAAAATATGTGGGACGGGCACCAATTCAGGTGGAAAAGTTTTTAAAAGAGGTCATTGCGCCGGTTCTGGAAGAAAATAAGGAACTGTTAGGTGTGACGGCGGAAATTAACGTGTAATCTTTGACGGGGAGCGTCCGTAGAGGGAAGGCTCCCTGTTTTTATGCGGGGATTCGGACTGTCGGCAGATTAAAAAGGAACTGCAGATAAAATAAAAATAAAGAAAGGGAAAGTATGGGGAAAAAATTGGAAAAGAGACTGCGTATTCTTCAGGTGCATAATTTTTATCGAATTGCAGGAGGAGAAGAGCAGGTTGTAAAAAATGAGAGTAACATGTTGAAAAACCGCGGGCATAAGGTGTGGCTTTATACCAGGGCAAGCAGGGAAATTTATGGCATGAAGCTATGGGAAAAGCTGTGTCTGCCTTTGACATCTTTTTTTTCCATAAAGACTTACCGGGATGTAAAGCTGATGATCAGGGAAAAGAGAGTTGATCTGGTGCATGTGCATAATACACTGCCCTTTATCAGTCCGTCAGTATTTTATGCGGCCTTAACATCCCATGTACCAGTGGTTATGACTGTCCATAATTTCAGACTTTTATGTCCGAATGGTGTGTTTTACAGAGAAGGGCATATTTGCGAGGAATGTGTGAAAAAAGGGCTTTTGTGCAGTATAAAGCATGGCTGTTATCAAAGCAGCAGGCTCCAGACTCTGGTCTGTGCAGCAGGCATAAAGCTTCACAGGATGTTAGGAACCTATGGAAGGCTTTATTACATTTGTCTGACAGAGTTTAATAAAAAGAAGCTTTTGCAGTTAAAGCAAATAGATGAAAAAAAGGTGTTTGTGAAAGCTAATTTTATAAACCAAATCGAAGAGATAAAAGAGGTTTCTTATAGAAAAAACAGGATAATCTATGCGGGGCGCCTCGAAGAAAATAAAGGTATTAAAGTGTTACTTCGGGCCTACAAAAAGTTAGCCGATGATAACTGCTTAAAAGAGAAAGAAGTTCCCGAGCTGGTAATATGCGGAGAAGGAAGCATGCAAAAGCAGTGTGAGCGTTACGTGAAGAAGCATCACCTGAATAAGGTGCATTTTGCCGGAAAGGTTGACAATATCCAGGTGCGGCAGATGATGGCTGAGGCAAGGGGCATTGTGATTCCTACGCTTTTGTATGAGGGATTCCCAATGAATGTGGCGGAAGGCTATAGTGTCAGGACACCGGTAATCGGTCCGGACAGGGGAAATACAGGAGATTTGATTAAGGATAATGTAAATGGGTTGAAGTTTGAAGCAGGAAATGCTAGGGCTTTGGCTGAAGCCATTATGACCTGCGATCCGGAAAACTGTTCTTTTGACCTGCCGGAGGCAGAAGAATGGGCGGAAGAAGGAAATTACTGGAAATTACTGGAAATTTACGAGAGGTGTTTGAAAGATGTTCGGAAGGATTAAAAAGCATAAACAACTGGAATTAAAACTTAAGACTCTGCAGATGAATTTCGAGAATAATTACAAAGACGCTGCAAAGCTGAACTATGAAGAATATTGGAAGCTGTTGGATAAACTGACAGAAGAGGGAAGCCTGAAGGCAAATCAGGTGTCCTATTATAAAGAGCGGGGAGAAGCCCTGCGTTCGCAAATGGATAATTTTAATCACCAGAATAATGTAAAAACTTTTTAACAGGACATTTTTGTGTCATGTTTTGGAATTTTAAGTGAGGAGCAGGTAATGAACGGAAATCTGGAATATTACAGAGTGTTTTATTTTGCGGCAGAATATAAGAGCCTGACTCGGGCGGCTCAGGCCCTGTCGATTTCACAGCCGGCGGTCAGCCAGTCCATGAAGCTTTTGGAGGAATTGTTAGGCACCAAGCTGTTTTTACGGACATCCCGGGGAATCCGTCTGACACCGGAGGGAGAAATTCTTTACGAGTATGTAAAATCCGGATATGAGCAGATAGAACAGGGGGAGCAGGTCTTAGAAAAGCTGATGAATCTGGAAGCAGGAGAGCTTCATATCGGCGCCAGCGATATGACCCTGCAGTATTATCTTCTGCCCTTTTTGGAAAAATACCATGAGATGTATCCGGGGGTTAAGGTAAGGATTACAAATGGACCGACTCCCGAAACCATAGAAAAAATGCGGGAAGGCCTGTTTGATTTCGGACTGATATCCACTCCCTTTGATAAAGGTGAAGATATGGAAGTCATACCGGTACGGGAGATTGAGGATGTATTTGTGGCGGGAAGAAAATATACCCGGTTAAAAAATCACATGACCGATTTTAAAGAGCTTTTGGACTATCCGATTATTTCTTTGGAAAAAAATACAAGCACAAGAAAATATATTGATGAGCTGCTTTTGCAAAACCAGGTCGTCTTAAATCCTGAGTTTGAACTTGCCACATCGGATATGATCGTGCAGTTTGCTTTAAGTAACTTGGGTATAGGCTGTGTGGTAAGGGATTTTGCCAAAGAATATATTGAATCGGGAAAGCTCTTTGAACTGCGTTTTAATAAAATGATTCCTAAAAGGCAGATGTGCGTGATTATCAATCAAAAACTGCCTATGGGATTTGCGGCCAAAAAGCTGCTGGAATTTCTTCGTCAGGATGCAAAGCAGCTTTCATCCTAAGAACGGATGAAGGAAAGCCCCTGGTGCTATTTACATAACCTTCAGATATAACGAAAAATTATAATAGCCATAAAAAATATTGCTTTTACTTATAAATATATTTAGGCTATAATCGTAATGTAATATGAAGGTTAATATGTTACCAGGAGGGATAATCAAAATGGTAAAAGCAGTTGTAGGCGCTAATTGGGGCGATGAGGGAAAAGGTAAAATTACAGATATGATGGCGGAAGACGCAGATATTATTGTGCGTTTCCAAGGCGGGGCCAATGCAGGTCATACGATTGTAAACAATTATGGCAAGTTTGCATTGCATACGCTTCCGTCGGGAGTATTTTATGACCATACTACAAGTATTATTGGCAACGGTGTGGCATTAAATATTCCGGTACTATTTAACGAAATCAAATCCATAACGGACCGCAATGTGCCTATGCCCAAAATACTGGTGTCTGACAGGGCACAGATTGTAATGCCCTATCATATTTTGTTTGACCAGTATGAAGAAGAACGGCTGGGCGGCAAGTCATTCGGTTCCACCAAGTCGGGAATTGCACCTTTTTACTCGGATAAATACGCAAAGATCGGTTTTCAGGTCAGCGAGCTTTTTGATGAAGAGCTGTTAAAAGAAAAGGTGGCGAGAGTTTGTGAGAGTAAAAATGTTCTGCTGGAGCATTTGTATCATAAGCCGCTGCTGAATCCTGAGGAGCTGCTTGAGACCTTACATGAATATAAAGAAATGGTTGCACCTTATGTATGCGATGTTTCTGCATATCTGGATAAAGCCATAAAAGAAGGAAAGAACATTTTGCTGGAAGGCCAGCTCGGTACATTGAAGGATCCGGACCACGGGATTTATCCTATGGTTACATCTTCCTCCACACTGGCAGCATATGGCGCTATCGGAGCGGGTATTCCACCTTATGAGATCAAACAGATCGTAACTGTCTGCAAGGCTTATTCTTCAGCAGTAGGTGCAGGTGCTTTTGTTTCTGAAATCTTCGGGGATGAAGCGGATGAGTTGAGAAGACGAGGCGGAGACGGCGGCGAGTTCGGCGCTACCACCGGACGGCCCAGACGTATGGGATGGTTTGACTGTGTGGCTTCCAAATACGGATGCCGTCTGCAGGGAACGACGGATGTGGCATTTACGGTATTGGATGTTTTGGGATATCTGGATGAGATTCCTGTATGCGTAGGATATGAGATTGACGGAGAGGTTGTTACGGATTTCCCTGTAACTTCCAAGCTGGAAAAAGCAAAGCCTGTATTAAAGACGCTGCCGGGATGGAAATGTGAGATCAGAGGCATTAAAAATTATGAAGAACTGCCTGAAAACTGCAGGAAATACATTGAATTTGTAGAAGAGCAGATTGGTTATCCCATTACCATGGTAAGCAACGGACCGGGCAGAAGCGATATTATTTACAGAAAAAGCGCACTGAGTAAATAGGTGGCTGTATGATTACAACAATTATTTTTGATATCGGAAATGTGCTGGTGGATTTTTGCTGGGAAGAATATCTGTATAGTTTTGGTTTCAGCGGTGAAATTACCGAAAGGATTGCAAAGGCAACTGTTTTAAATGATGCATGGAATGAATTTGACAAAGGCGCCAAGAGTGAAAAGGAACTGGTTGAAGGGTTTGTAGCCAACGACCCGGACATAGAGACAGAAATACGCCGGATTTGTGAGAATATCCATGATATGCTGAGAAAACGGGAATATGCCATTCCTTGGATTAAGGAATTAAAAGAGAAGGGATATAAAGTATACTATCTTTCCAATTTTTCCGAGAAAGCAGAACGGGAATGTGCCCATACCATTGACTTTATCCCATATATGGACGGAGGTATCTTATCTTATCAGGAAAAGCTCATTAAACCCGATCCCAAAATCTATGAACTGCTGACAGAGCGGTTTAAGCTCAACCCAGAGGAATGTGTTTTTCTGGATGACAGAAAGGACAACTGTCTGGCGGCACAAAAGCTGGGATTCCATACAGTTTTATTTACCACAAAGGAAAATGCAATAGAAGAATTAAAAAAGCTGGATGTCTGTTGACATCCGGCTTTTTCTGACATCGTTTAGGACTTGGTCATATTTTCTGATTCTGATATTTTTGACGAATCCGTGGGACTTGACGCATCGGTCAAATCCGAGAGAGTGTCAGACTTTAGGCCCTCCATAAAATCAAAGGAAGCAGGCGTATGTTTTTGGCGCCAGATGCCGTACATCCAGATGTAGACCCATATGAGGATGGGCAGGGCAACGGTAGCAAAAAGACATGTTTTAAAAAGGTTTCCGCTTCCGTCTAAATCGAAAATGGCAAATACCAGAGTCAGAAGATAAAGTGCCGCTAACAGTATGATGCCGATTAATGCGGCAATTCTTTGCTTTTTTGAATACATATGGAGACTCCTTTCACTTGTAATTTACCACACATTTGTCTATAATAAAAGGATAAACGAAAAAATAGTAAGGGGCTAATGTAAATGGATATCAATAAAAGCCGTTTTGCACTGGCGGACAAGACTCTTTTGAAGGACCGCTACAGAATAGATGAAATAATGGGGAATAATGGACTGAGCATTACTTATGCCGCTTTTGACACCTTCAGGGAAAAAAAGGTGGTGGTAAAGGAGCTTTATCCCACCACAATGGTAGAGCGGAGCTCGGATGATAAACTTACGGTTTCCTGTGTCAGAATGGGATATGAAAGCGAGTTCGGACGAATCAAAGAGAGTATGATACGGGAAGCGAAGAAGCTGATCCGATTATATCCCCTGGATGGGGCGGCCAATGTCATTACTTTTTTTGAAGAGAACGGGACCGTTTATCTGGTAATGGAATATGTGGAAGGCATCAGCCTGCCGGAGTATCTTAAAAAGATACACAGGCCCCGTATTCTGCTAAAGGAGGCGTTTGAACTTATAAAGCCGGTTGTGGTATCCCTGGAAAGGGTTCATAAAGAAGGAATCGTACACGGGAAGATCAATCCGGACCTGATTTATATTAAAGAGGGCAAAAAAGCGGTGCTTCTGGGTTTTGGAGATCCCATGGAGGCTGCGGCAGCTGCTGACGATGAGACGGCAAGAATACCGGGCTATGCGCCAGTGGAACAATATATGGAGCAAGGAAAGCTGGGAGCCGCCACGGATATTTATGCCATAGCGGCAATTTTGTATGAAATCGTTACAGGGCACAAGGTTCCGCCTTTTTATGAGAGGATTAGCGAGGAAAATCCCGAAGGCAGGGATATTCTTCTACCGCCTGCCCACTATAACGGCGCTGTTATGGATTACCAGAGCAAGGCTATAATGAAAGCTTTATCGGTTTATGATTTTGACCGCTATCAAAGTCTGGGAGATTTTGTACAGGATATATCGGAAGAGGAATTCAGCGGCATCTACCAGATCAGGATGCGAGAAAAGCCTCTGAAGTTTGTGGAAAAAGTTAAATATAATAGAACCATTGCCTGGGTCGGCGGTATATGCCTGGCGTTTATGCTTTTGTTCTTTGCACCGAAGGTGTTGGATTATTACAATAATATGACTGCTAAAAGTTTTTATACGGAGTTGGAAAACAGCGATCTGTATAAGCAGTGTGAAATGGTAGCGGGATTGTCCGATTATCAGAGGCGAACTATTGCCAACGACTATACCAAAATGGATGAAGAAGGCGAGCACATCATTCAGTATTATGATAAGATTACCAAAAGGTTTATTAGCCGTAAACAGGTAAATCTGGATGCGGCACTGGTGCGCTACATCAGCCTGGACTATCGGATTAACGGAAGGGCTGTTCTGACATTTATGGAAGACGGCAGCTGCCGGGAACTGACCATTATACTGACTCCGGATAAGAACGGGTATTATCACGTGACGGAGCGAATCGACGGCAGCGAAAGTGAAGACGGTATTTATGAGCGGATAGCGTCAGCACAGTAATATTTACTACTTGCAAGTTGGACAAATATTTTATATACTAATTCAAGCGGCATGAAATGCTGTGGGAATCAAATGAAAAATGCAAAAGGAGTGCGAATATGGCATTATTAAAGTTATGGAGAGATATGGCATATGACGAATCAGCCAATAAAGGTGACTTACAGAGATTCTGGGCTGATTATTTTAAAAAGGAGCAGGCTGTTTATAAAGAACTTTTGGCAGAACCCGATGTAGAGGTAAAAGGCAGCGTAAGTGAACTGGCAGCTAAATATAACCTTGATATAATGGCCATGACAGGTTTTCTGGATGGAATCAATGATTCCCTGGTTGAGCCCAACCCTATTGAAGAAATGGAAGCGGATACCGTTGTCAGCTTAAAATTCGATAAAGAAGCTCTTTATAAAAACATGGTGGCTGCAGATGCAGAATGGCTGTACGGCTTGGAAGAGTGGAAGGCAATCTTTGATGAGGATAAGTTGAAGGAGCTTTATAAAGAACAGAAAAAGTCCACCACTTTTGTAAACGAGACCAAAATTTATCCCAATGATCCCTGTCCCTGCGGCAGCGGAAAGAAATACAAAAAGTGCTGCGGAAAAGGTAAATAGAACTGACGGTAAAATAACGGACTGGTGCGGACAAAGGTTTGTGGCAGTTCGTTTTCAGTTAAAATGATGTGGGTGTTAGAATATGAAAAAATCGAGAGTTGAAGATGCTGTCCGTTTGTTTGAAAGCGGATATAACTGCTGCCAGTCCGTATTTGCCGCATATGCAGGGCTTTACGGAATGGACAAAGATGAGGCGCTGATGCTGTCTTCCACCCTGGGTGCGGGAGTTGGAAGAATGAGGGAAGTATGTGGCACGGTTTTGGCCATGGCGCTTTTATACGGATTGATAGACGGAAATGCCGACCCTGAAAATCAGGCAAAAAAGGAAGCGGTCTATCAACGGGTACGGGATATGAGTGATGAATTTGCCCGCCGAAACGGAAGCATCATCTGCAAAGAGCTCCTGGGGATTCCGGGGCGGGAAGAAAGTGCAGCTCCCAGTATCAGGACAAAAGAGTTTTATGAAAAAAGGCCCTGTGCAGGCTTTATTCGCTGTGCCGCAGAGATTATAGAAAGCAATCTGGGCGAAGAATTTTTGTAAAAAACACTTTACAAGAAAAACATTTGGGCATAAAATAAGACAATCAGGAAATAGTATTTTATCATTATGATAACACGATGACGAGAAGAGTAGGATGCGGAATGCAGCAGAGAGAAGCGCCCCGTGCTGAAAGCGCTTTTACAGGAAACATTCGAAAACTAACTCTGAGTGGCCCCAATCCGGTCCGGTGATTCCGTTACCATCAAATGAGTGGTCTTATTAAGACGCTGTTTTGTGAGGTCTGTCTTTCGAAAGGGAGGTTTCAGGAATGGCGCAGAGATAAAAAGGGTGGAACCGCGTAGATTACGTCCCTCGCATTGCTGAAGCGATGCCGGGGGCTTTTTTATGTGGAAAACCAAAGAATCAATAAAACAGGAGGATGTAAAGATGAGAGAAAAATGGGATGAATTAGAGGCTTTATTTACAGAGGATACTGAAATCACCACAAGGGAGTTTTGCCTTACCGTGACTGTGGCATTTTTGCTGGGACTGGTTCTGGGGATGATTTTCTCACCTAAGAAGCATGTGGTAATTGCCAGCAATAACGGCAGCAACAATATCGGTCCCTGTGATGAATGGGATGATGAGGACGATGAACAGTAATACGGCAGATACCCGCTGTTTGGCGGTGATTTGAATTGACTATTAGAATGAAAGGACAGACACGAAAATGAAAATTACATTAAAAGACGGAAGCAGTAAAGATTATGACCGTGCAATGAGCGTTTATGAGATAGCGGAGGATATCAGCGAAGGGCTGGCAAGAGCCGCATGCGCGGGAGAAGTTGACGGGGAAGTGGTAGATTTAAGGACCGTTGTTGAAAAGGATTGCCGGTTGAATATCCTGACAGCCAATGATGAAGCGGGACTGCGTACCATCCGCCATACCTGTTCCCATGTGCTTGCAGAGGCGGTCAAGAGGCTGTTTCCCGATGCAAAGGTAACCATTGGTCCTTCCATTGACGAGGGTTTTTATTACGATTTTGACCATGCGCCTTTTTCCAGGGAAGATTTGGATAACCTGGAAAAGGAAATGAAGAAGATTATCAAAGAAGGACATAAGCTGGAACGGTTTACCCTTCCAAGGGAAGAGGCTATCCGCTATATGGAAGAGAGAAATGAGCCTTATAAGGTGGAACTGATTCAGGATTTGCCGG
>CAZZHJ010000024.1:0-16985 GCA_964653815.1 uncultured Lachnospiraceae bacterium | reverse complement strand
TCTGCTTTGGAGCCGCTCATCATTATCGTTTTGGTTGGTGTCTGCGGTACCATCATCGGTTCTGTAATGGCTCCTATGGCTGCAATGTACGAAGGTCTTGACAGCCTGTAAAAATCGATTGAAAGCCCGCTTAATAGGGGAACGGGTTTTTAATAATAAATTAAATTAAATTAAATGAAAAAGGAGAGAGTAAATATGAAAAAGACTAATAACAAAGGTTTCTCACTTGTTGAGTTGATCATCGTTATTGCCATCATGGCAATCTTGATCGGTGTACTGGCACCCCAGTATATCAAATATGTAGAAAGATCCAGAGTATCTGCTGATAAGGCTTTACTGGATGACATCTACACAGCATGTACAACAGCTAGCGCTGACCCTGAAATCACAGACGGACCTTCAGCAGCTGGTACTGTAACAAGTAACATTGCTAATGGTACTTCATGGGGTAGAGAAGTATTAGACACATTAGGACAGAGCGGCGGAAGCTTTGCTAGCATTTCTGCAAAAGCTAAATCCAAATCTGCTAAGGCAAGCATTCAGGTAAGCATGGATGCAAACGGTAACTTTACTGTTATCGGCAGCGGTCCTAACGGAACAATCAAAGTTCCTGAGAAATAAAAACAACAAACCCATCGCACAAGGAGACATTCCCCTATGACCACAGATAACTGGATTGTTGAGGCTATAATATATGCGGTGATTTTCTTATACGGAATCGTAATAGGCAGCTTTTTAAATGTCTGCATATTACGAATTCCGTTAAAGGAAAGTATTGCAAAGGAGCGGTCACATTGTATGAATTGCGGCTACAAGCTTGCGTGGTATGATTTGATTCCCTTGTTCTCATATATATTCCTTGGTGGTAAATGTCGAAAGTGCAGACAACATATATCCCTCCAGTATCCTCTGGTTGAGGCATTAAACGGGGTCTTATATGTACTGGTTTTTGTTTTAAACGGTTGGAGTATAGATTCAGTTATATACTGTTTATTATCATCGGCGCTGATTGTACTTAGCGTCATTGACTTTAGAACTTATGAGATTCCTATTGGAATCAACTCGTTTATACTGGCACTGGGACTGATTCATTTCGTATTTCACTTAGGGGATTGGGTGACTTACGGAATCGGTCTCGTTGCTGTCAGTGGCTTTTTATGGATATTATATCAGTTATCAAAAGGAGCTGCCATCGGTGGTGGCGATGTAAAATTAATGGGAGCAGCAGGTCTGCTCTTAGGTTGGAAATTGGCAATATTGGCATTTTTAGCCGGATGTATTATCGGCTCTGTTATTCATCTGATTCGGATGAAGGTATCGGGAGCGGAGCGGCGTTTGGCAATGGGACCATACTTGTCCGCAGGGATTTTTATTGCGGCGTTATGGGGCAATCAATTCTTAGGTTGGTATTTAGGTTCGTTTCCAGGAACTGTAGGTTGACGGACTTTATATATGATAAAGATAAACGGTGGAATTCTTATTCCATATTAGGGAGGTAAATCATGGCAAAGGCACAAAGAGTACTTAGCATTGAGATTGGTTATTCTTTGACACAGGTTTGTGAAATGGATTTCCAGTCAAAGCATCCACAGGTATACGGCGTTTTCAGTATGAAGACTCCGGAGGGCGTTTTGGATGACGGATATGTCAAAACGACGGAAGGGTTCGTCAATGACTTGAAATCCTACATAACTGCAAACGGTATGCAGGCAAAGAAGCTTATTTTTGCGGTATCGTCTACAAAGATTGCAAACAGGGAAGCGGTTATTCCTTTTGTAAAGGAAAAGATGGTTCGGGATATGATTATGACCAATATCACAGACTATTTCCCAGTTGATCCCAGTCAGTACCAGTTTGCACATACTATTATGGATACTGTTTCAGATGATGCAGGGACAAAACAATATCGTGTCATGGTCATGGCTGCTCCGGCAGATATGTTAAACGGATACAAAGTCCTGGCAAATGCGTTGGGTCTGGAATTGGTAGCCGTGGATTATAGTGGTAACAGTATTTTCCAGGCATTACGTCACAGATTTGCAACAGGTGTTAACTTAACGGTTAAAATTGATGAGCGTTCTTCCCTTTTGACTGTTACAAATAACGGTGTTATTACCATGCAGCGTCCGGGTATCTACGGCGCTGACCAGATTGTAGATATTCTCATGGAGACAGATGTATATGGCGAGCCTCTTACTTATGAGGGTGCCATTAAAACCCTCAGGCGCAATAATCTGGTTATGAGGCCGGAAGAAGAGGAGCTGCTGGCAGAGAAGGAAGAAGAAGTACGGAAACTGGAACTGGCACAGCAGCAGGCAATGGCCCTTGCCAATACAACAGGAGATACCTCCCAGGTGGCATCTGCAACAGTAGCTGCTAAGCAGGCGGGTTCAAACTTAAAGATGCTCCGCCTCAGAAGAGATGTTACTATCAGCTATCAGCAGTTAATCAGTTCTATTGTCCGTGTTATTGATTATTACAATTCCAAAAACAGGGATGCGGCAATAGATAACATTATTATTACTGGTATCGCCGCAGATTTCTGGGGATTCGCAGGTCTCCTTTCCCAGGAGCTGGGCAGAAATGTAGAAGTACTGAAGGATTTGGCCGGCACCAATATCAGTCAGGGTCTCCACTTACAGGGAGTATCCCTTGGTGATTACATCTCTGTAATCGGTGCTGGACTTGGTTCGGTTGGTTTTATGCCGGCTGTTGAAAAGGTTGACAAGAAAAAAAGCGGTGCAAGCGCAAAAGAGTCCATATCCAGTATCGGGAATAATGATAAGGTTCCCTATATTGTATTGGGGGTTGGTCTTGTTATTGGCATTGGTCTTTCAGCGGCAGCCTTGGTTCCTTACTATATGGCAAAGATGGAAAATCAGAACCTGCAGGAGAGAAAAGCGCAGCTGGCGCCAGTGCAGGATACTTACAATGAATATGTAGCTGTGGGAGAAGATTATAAGTACATGACGAGTCTTTATGACGCTACAACAAATACGGTGGATGATTTGCCGGAGTTAATCGGGGAACTGGAAGACAGACTTCCTACGGATTCCATGGTAACGACTATGTCGGTTACACCTGAAAAGGTATCCATGGTTGTTCAGACAACTACCAAAACAAGTGTTGCCAAAGCGATTGTTGAGTATCGTCAGCTTCCTTATTTCTCTGATGTCATTGTAGCTCAGGTCGCTGAAATGCTTGATCCTGACACAGGAGCGAAGCTCATCAATTACACTATTGAATGTGAATTCGGTGACAATCCTTGGATTGCCAGCGATGAAGACATGGAAGATGACATGGGAACAATAGACAGCGCTGAACCTGTAGACAATGCAGAAGTAGAAGCGGAGTAGGAGGGATAAGATGAAGATTAGGAAAAGTGATATAAATTTATTTATTATATTCCTTGGAGCGGCAATAGCGGTTTGCTCATATTTCTTTGTATTCAATAATTTCAAAGAAAAGAAGGCTACCTTAGATGGTGAGAATGCTGCACTGCAGAAGGAAGTAGATGAATTGCAGAAGCTGGCGGACAACAAACAGTTTTATTTGGATGAAACTGCAAGAATGAACGCCGAGATTACAGATATCATGAATCATTTCCCTCCCGGAATACTGGTAGAGGATGTCCTTATGGATGTTGTTAGAGATGAGGCTGAATATTCCGTTTTTTATACTTCAGTTTCAGTAGAAGGCGTACAGCAGGTTCAGGTAGCGGCAGAAGCGCTTCCCCAGCAGGATGCGGTTGAGGACGGTATAGAGCTAACGGAAGAGATAGATGGGATGGAAGAGACAGGAGATGCTGTTGTGGCAACAGGTGGATTAAAGGAAACCGTATTCCTGTACAATACGCCTATTACCTACGGATTTAAGTCCACCTATCGTTCTATCAAGGATATTATTGCTGATATCGTAAAAGGAAACGACAGAATGAATCTCCAGTCGGTTACTATAAGCTATGACGCAGACACGGGATGTCTTCAGGGAACCCTTGTATCCAATATCTATACCATGGATGGAACAGGCAAGTACTACGAACTGATCAATATACCGGGTGTTCAGCTGGGTGTTGATGATTTGTTTAAATCAGGTACAGTCTTAAATATCAATACCGGATCTGAAAATGAATATCTCGGCGATACGAATGGAGAAGGCGAAGAAGGCGCAGAAGGCGAAGAGGGCGAAAACAAACCGGTTTCTGAAGAAAATTAAGAGTTGAGGTTTTTGGATGAAGAGATTAAAAAAGGATAACAGGGGTTTTACACTTGCCGAACTGCTGATTGCCATTGCAATCATGGCGATTGTATTAGCCCCCCTGTTCCACAACTTTATTGTATCAACTAAATTAAACCGTAAAGCGAAGCTTGCCATGAATGCCACTAATATGGCGTCCAATATTATGGAGGGTTTTAATGCCTATACGGCTGAACAGCTGATTATTGGCTTTGACAGTGCGGACGGCAGGGGAAATATGGCTATTTTCCCGGATGATATTACCTGTAATTCCCATGGAGAAGCGATTTTAAACGGTGATGGTTCATGGTCGTTGGGATATACGGTTACGGGAAATGCTGCCAGCGGCGGAACTGCAAATTATGTATCCGGGTCGGGAGTCAGTGCAAATTCCCTTACAATGGTGCCCAGTTCAAATAGCAAATATTACTTCTTTGCAGAGGGCGTAAAGCAGAACAAGACGTATTATGACATGCTGGTCATTATGGATGCTTCTTCAACGTCAACATTCAGTGGTGATTTAAACGAAAACGGCACCATTGAAACCGGCGAAACGGAGCTGTATAACGATTATGGATCCATAAAAATAGCCACTATGAACGGACTGGTTGATTCTGTGTACAAGGATAATTCCACTGTATGGTCTGATGCTTATGCAATGTATGAACCATATAAGAGGTATGATTTTAGTGAGGATAACTTTTGTAAGCAGACTAGAAGGAAGATTGTTGTAGATATCGGTTGTAATAAGGATGCAGGCGGGAACATTATCTCTACAGAGGTAAAGGTTCATAATGAATATCATTGTATGGAAAACCCGTGGTGGCCGCCATACCAGCCGGCGGAATTGTCTACACCGGATAATGTCATTTATTATAGTGACACTCAGTATCCCAGGGATATTTATGTATACTATTATCCAAACTATTATTCTACAAGAGTCGCAGGAACTAATGCTTATGACGAGTTTGAAATTAACAATACATTGGAAAGAGATGTCACGGTGCACTTGATACGTCTGCCTATAGCGGGCGATACGGACATTGCAACCCATGAGGCCTCTTACAGAACCAGTATTTCGTTAAACGAACACAGCTCGGATGGATTGATCCATACAAAGATTATTTCTAACTTAAAGGATGAGTTGAACAAAACGGCTGAGGATAATGCTACGAACCGCTTGAGTGCGGATAGATGCTGGTTTAATTTAAACGGTACTATGCTGAATGTATCGGATGCCCAGTATAAGGCAATTGTGACGGAAAACGGCGGCATCAGCACAGAGGTTTCCGACCGTCTCTATAGTGTTGTTGTTGAGGTTTATGAGGAAGGCGCAGCCGCATTGGGATTTCCACAGGAAATGCGGGTTGCTGTTTATGATGGCAGTGCCAAGAAGTAGTTAGGAAGCAGTAGGAAAAGGAGTTTATCGTTATGATAGCTGCATGGAAAGAAAGAATTAGAAGAAAGAAACTGGATAATAAAGGTTCAACCATTGTAGTCGTTATTCTGGCATTGGCCTTTGTTGGTATGCTGATTGCCATGTTGGTTTATATGGTATACTACAATTATTTGATGAAATATACTGACCGTGCAGCTAAAAATAACTTTTATAGCGCTGAGACGGCATTGAATGAGATTCAGGCAGGAATTGTCAGAGATGTTTCCGATGCGCTGCAGGAGTCTTATATCGAGGTTACAAAGAATCATTATGATGAAACGGCTGTAAATCAGCAGGTTATCTTTGAATCCCTTTATAAGCAAAACTTAAATGATAAGCTGGAAATGTTGACTGTTTATATGGGACCGGCAACTGGCAACCAGATAAAGTACAGTGTTGACCATTTGATGTCTTATCTGGAGGAGCCATATAAATCTTCCACGACCCTCTCTTATATAGGTACTACGAATCAGGGAGGAGTAAATATCAGATATGCAAATGCAAATTACAGCGATGGTGTATTAATTCTGGAAGATGTCAGGGTATCTTATACCAATCCAGATGGTTATGTTTCCATTATCGAAACAGATATTGCCATTGAGACGCCGGAACTGACTTTTAACAGCATCATGGACGTTCCGCAGATTGAAAATTATTCCCTGATTGCGGCGGATATGATTACTACCGGTATAGGAGAAAATAATACACTTGTGACTCCAGCCAGGGTGACTGTGGACGGAAATGTCTTTGGCGGGGATGATGGTATTTACGTAAATGGTGACGGATATGTCAAATTTGTAAAAAATGCAAATGATAGCGATGCGGTAAAATATACATTGACAGCAGCAGCTATCAACGCTCAGAACGGATACCGCAGGGGGAACAGACCGCCGGCAACGGCAAGTATTGATGTTTCTGATGCATATTCCGTATGGGCAGGAGATTTGTATGCAGAGTCCGCTTATATGAAGATACAAGCGAATTGCTTTATCAGGGATGATTTAACCTTAGATGGGATATATCCCAAAGTGGAACTGTCAGGTGACTATAATGGATATGGCAGTTCGGATGTGTCTGCGAAAAACAGCAGTGCCATCTTGATAAATGGCGCGCACAGCACCTTGGATTTAGGCGGGCTTAACAGCCTGTGGCTGGCAGGCGGTGCTTATGTGGGAAGTGCACATTATAATGCGAATGAAACTACAATAGATTATATAGATGAACCGCTTGATGAGTATTATGAGCGTGTGGATGAAGAAATTGCCAATAAGGAAAGAGAAGCAGATACTGTAAGCCGCAACGGAACTGATGTTTTAATGGGTCAGTCTCTGGCGGTAAAGCCCGACCAGCTTATGTATATGGTTCCGGAGGAATGTATGGGTTATGAAGGGGATGAGCAGATTTTAGCAAAGAACCCCATGACTATAGAAGAGTATAATAAACTCTTTGGCACCTTTGTTCCCCGTACGGAAAACGGCCAGACCGTTATTGTTGACGGTGAAATTCAGTATACCAACCAGCTTGTTTATACACCGGTCAGACTGGATGTAGTAATGAATAAGGTGGGCGGAACAGCTAACAGCTACGGCGCATCCTATGTACCGGTATTTAGAAGGATTAACGGTACGATTCTGGTATATTTCTATCTTGATTTTGCAAATCAAGATATGGCGAACAAATTCTTCAGGGACTATTATGCAGCGGACAAAGAAGCCTTTGACAGATATTTTAAGACCTATATCAATTCCTTTACATGGAACAATAGGCTGGGAAGTAATAGCTATCCCTTGAGTATTGCAGGTAACATGCTCTATATGAATGGCGGGAATAGTGCCGCTGTTAGGATGATAGAGGATACATCAAGCGCAGATATTGAAAGGTCGGAGGAAATATCTGAAAAGGCGGAAAATTATCTCGTACAGTATACTGGCTTGTCAAAATACCTGATGAGGACGTCAGCAGGTCTGTCTTCTGAACAGTTAAAGAACAGTGTGTTTGACAATATCATTGTCAGTGATACAGAATTTTCAAGATTGGTTTCAAACGGTAGTTTTAAGGTGTTTGCAAACGAAGACAACTCCTTGAAAGCGATTTTGGTTAATAATGACGGTGGTTATGAAGCTTTTGAGATAACAGACGAGCGGGCTGAAAACTGTGCCGTGGTGATTGCAAGGGGAGATGTGGTTGTCAGCGCCAGAGAGTTCCATGGTCTGATTATTTCTGGCGGAGAAATAAAGCTTAGTTCATCATGTCAGACAATTTCTTATGATGCCGCAAGTGTTAAGAGAGCTATGTCATTAAAGAATGCAGATGGAAAATATGTGTTTGAGGCAGTCATTAATGGCGCGGCATATGTGAATGTTATAGGCGGAGATCCCGAGCTGGCAAATGCGGTAGATGAGACATTAAATAATGGTGTCGTTACTGCAGATCAGTTAGTGAAGTTCCGCAACTGGAATAAAGAGTAGGATAAGGAGGAATCAGATGAAGAGAGATAATAAAGGCTTTTCCCTAGTTGAATTAGTGGTTGTTGTTGCGATAGTTGCTATTTTAGTCGGTATAGTGGGAGCCAATCTAAGTCTGATAAAAAAATATCATGCCAAGGAATGCAGGCAGAAGGTTTATTCCAGTCTGGAAAACGGCAGGTTGATTGCGCTGAGCAAATCTGCCGGTGGAACTGCAACAACGGGTACCAATGCGACAAAGACTTATTTGGCATTTTTCAGGAATTCCACGGATAACTGCAATTATTATTTGGTTGTTGTGGAAGATGTGGTAACGGATGTAAAGAAAATCAGTAAATCAGATGTAAAGATATATTTTGGTCCTAGCAACACCGTCGCTGATCCTGCGACAATTTCAGGCTTTACCTGTCTTGATTCCTATTCCTTTGCAGTAGGAAAAAAGAATTTGAACGTTAATATGCTGACAGATAATCCTGCTTTGCTGGATGCAGCTGCTGCAGGAGGCTATAGGATTGCATATAACCGTTCTACGGGAGGGTTTTTGAAGGATGATAGTGGAAATATTAATTTGAGTATTTATTCTAACAGCGGTAAATATTATTATCCTGTATTTCTTTATCAGAATACCGGGAAAATTCAAACCGGTCCCATGATTAAAGGATAGGAACTGTTATCTGAACAAGCATGTTGGATGTGGAGGGATTATGATTAAGAGGTTAATTAAACAAAGGGAAAAATTGGATAATGCAGGTTTCAGCCTCGTAGAACTTCTGGTTGCTATGGCAATATTGGGAGTCGTAGCTGTTATTATTTATACTATGATGACATCCAGCAGCCGTTTCTATCAGAGGGCAAGTTCTGATGCTGATATTCAGATGGAGGCCCAGCTTGTAGCCAACACCATCAGTGACCTGATCATAGACTGTGAGGTCAATATCAGGTATCAGCAAGAGGTTTCCCAGCAGATTCCGGAGGCATTTAATTCAGGAGAGGGCTCTGGAGATGCCGAAGAAGAGGGCGGTTCAGGGGATGCAGAGGAAGCGGAAAACAGCAACCCTAATGATATCCAGCTCAAGGACCCTGATGATGGCAAAACCCTGGAAATCGACAATTCAAATTTCCAGTTTTTGATTATTAACAGTACAGACGATAAGTTGTATTATATAGAGAGAACGGCGGACCCGTCAACTGGACAGTACACGGGAAGCTTTAGTCTGGCAAATGCAGAGCTGCTTGCTGAAAATGTATCACAGTTTTCTGTAGATTTAAGCAGATTAAAAGGAAAAGGACGGGAGAATATTGTTACCTTCAGCCTTACCTACAACAAAGGAAAACGTACTTATACGGGTATTTACCAGGTAAACCTGCGTAATCAGGTTACGGTCAATGAGGTAGTGACAGAGGCGCAGGAAAAGAGAACTTCTGTTGATAAACTGGTAATGTCCCCCGATAGATATGTGGTTATTAAAGGCAAAGAAAATCCGGCGCTGGAGACCCCGTCTGACCGGAATCTTACCTTTAACGTAAACTATAAGGCAAATAATCTGATGTCCGTGGATAATTTGTTCACATGGTCTATGGACAGCGGATACGGATATGAATTTCCTGCTTCACATCCTACCGGTGCGGAGGCTACCATTACCTTACCTGCTGACTATGATTTAAATGCGCTGAATGGTCCCGATTTCAGGATAACGGCCCAGTGTAATGTTACCAATAAAGCAGGGGAAAATCTGACAGCATCTGCAAAGGTGTATTTTGTAAAGGTGCAGAGCGTTACCGTAACGCCCAGGTCAGGTGTTGTAAACGGCCAGGCGTCAGCTAACTCCTCAGTTCTTGTAAATGGATTGGTAGACGGATGGAATCTGAACAACAATAATAAATACGTAACATGGAAGCTGCAATATAATACGGATAAGGATAAGACATGGAAGGATTGTACTTCCGATATCGCAACAATCGGAGCATCTCGTACATCCGCGTATATCCAGATCGGAGATAAGCCGGATGATTCCTATCATTTTAAGGTAATTGCAACTTCACAGTTCGATACTGAGTGGAGCGGTGAATTTGAGTTTGATATTTACAGTCCGCCGCCGCCAGACTATCCCAATGAGGCATGCCGTGCTGTAGAAATTGACGTGTTCTCATATTTTGAACAGTTCCCTGACAAAACGGGACAGGGCCATAATCTTGAAAAGATTATAGGAATTGAAAATGCCTATGTACAAAACGTACCTGGTTGGGATGGAAATTCAGCTGATTTGTTTGAACTGAAATATGTTGATGGTCGTCTGAAGCTGTATTTGAACTATGAGGATTATAAATACCAGTCGGTAATGCAGTTGATCAACTATTATGATACAGCTACGGTAGATATGCCCTGTACCTTACGTTATATCAGAAAGGACAACGGACAGGAAGATACTGTAAATGCCGTATTGAAGCTGCAGCTGGAGCCTACTATGATTACGGCCGGACAGACCTATCAGGATGGCAGCAATATTGTCATTCCCTATGGAGGCAATGTTGATATCCCATTTGTTGTAAGCGGATATAACATTACAGCGAAAAACCAGATCGGTGTATATTTAAATGGCGATAATGTAAATGCCAATACATATGGTATGTTAGATTTAAATAACCATATTGCAGTTAATTATACCGGACCTCTGGGCACCAGAGAGAAGCTTATTAAAGTCGGAAGCATCAGGGTGTCTTCCAAATCCAGCAATACCATCAGGCCCATTGGTGCAACGGAAACAGTTATTACGGTGGATTCCATGTACAGATTATTAAACTACATGGAGTTAAACGGCACAAGGAACCACAAGCTGAGCGGCAACGCGCATATTTCTTACAATGTTTATGTTGCCAATGTGGAAGGTGCGGATGTATATGTTCCCGGACCTAACGACGGAGTCTGGTCGAAGAACAGTATCGGACAAAATGGTTTGTCCTGTTCCGATTTAGCACCCAGCAATGTAAACGGTACAATCACTATTGTGATGATAAACGGCAATGAGACTTATCAGCTGGATTATGCCGGAAGCAAGTATTATTATAACAAGACCTATCATTTTTGGCAGAAACAGTAAAAGTAGGTTAGAATCCTAATGATGTGGGAGTATGTAATATGAAAAAAATTATGAAAACGAAGAAAAAATTCATATTTGCGGCAGTGGCTTTGCTGGTTATAGCCGGAATATTGACTTGGGATTTAGGAACAAGAATAGTCGATGTTGAGGCGAGACAGAATATTTTTGAGCCGGTTAACGATTACTCTACGAATGGGATTACAATTTTGGAAATCGTGCCCGATAACAATAACCCGCAGTCCAAGGCTGAAATGGGATACTTCGTTCCCAATACAGGTCAAGGTTTGGGAACCGGTAATGCGGGCCAGGGATATAAACGTATGTCTGACGCCTCTGTGGGTCTGAACGGAAGGTACGGGCTGGATGATGATGATAACACCCCCAACCATGTCATGATGCTCATTCAGATGCGCCGGTATGGTATGATCAAATATCTGGGACTTGATTCCGTGGATCTTTCAGGGGTATCGGAAAACCCTATTTATACAGACAGATGGGCAACCTTTGTTAATGTTACCGCACAGGGCGGTTATATTGACCTGCCGCCGACAGCGGATGCATCGCGGCTGGTGCCGGGGCATTATGTGTTGGATGAGACAGGGACAGCACCTTACCAGTTGAAGGACAATTATGTATTGGGTACTGGTGCGGTGGAAGACGGCTTATTTGATGAAAATGGCAACTCTATACCCAAATTGGAAGAAGGCTATTTTTATGAAGTAATTACAATAACTGGCGGAAATTCCAATGGCACAGTAGAAGTAAAGCCTGCCGAAGTAGAAGGTGAACTAAAAGATACGGATACACCGGATACACCGGAAACACCGGAAACACCGGGTGAAGAAGGTGAAGAGGGTGAAGAAGATGGAACGGAAATACCGGGTGGAGAAGAAAACGGCGCAGATGCTTTATCGCTTCCGGAAGGGGATACAGAGGTAGATGCCTTGACCGCACCGGGCGATGAGGCGAATCAGGAAATAGAGAATAATACAGCTGCTGAAGGTGGTTTAGTGGGACCTGAAGGAGCCCCTGAAGATGGCGGCGAAGGTGAGGAGACGAGAGAGGAAGCTCCTGAGGACTCTAATGTTCCGGGTGAACCGGATGATGGGGATAAAATAGGATACAGGAGAATTGATAAACAGACAGCCGGACTTCCCACTGCAGTTACTTATGTTGGTGCGGGAGGTAATCTGAGATTTAAATCTGAGATAAACCGTGACGATATTTATATGGGATATTCAACAGCCCAGTATAAATATTTAGGAAACCGTGAACCTAGTAATGGTTGGTTTAAAAACGGCAATTGGTTTAGGGAATTTGTTTTAGGTGATGCTACCGTTAATTCAAGGATTACATATAATGTGGTTGGAGCAAGCGCGGTTACACCGGATATGATCAATAACGCTGATCTGGTGTATATTTCCGGTACTAGTGCGGAATATGCCAATTCCGGACAGGATTTGTCGGATGCGGCTGTTATGGAATTGTACAATAAGACCACACAGGGATATCAGGTAACTCAAACAGTAAACGGTGAAGCTGTAGTTGTAACCAAGTATAAAGCGATTATGATGGATTACCTGGCTTATTCAGGGCAGGCGGCGCCGCTTAACAATATTGATAAGCTGGCATTCCTCACATGGCAGGAAAACCAGAAGGCTGTTCCAAGCCTCCATGCAAATTTTGCTCAATCTACAGGTGAGATGCTAAGCGTAGCAGCATTGAATGATGCTTCATTGTGGACGGATTTACGTTCCGGCATGCTGGTAGGCTATAACGGGAACTTTGCAGTCAACAACATTTATGTATATGACCACCATTGGCAGGATTTCCAGAACTCTCTTCTGCAGTATGAGCAGGTGGATGCCCATGACAATTTTGCAAACGGTGATTTCCATAGCGCATATACCGCAGCAGCGGCAACAACAGGATTTGCCAATGTTCTGGCATATATTAAGCTGAACAACTTAAGCACCCGTCTGGGGCATGTTGCGGAAGGAATTGTAACCCCCGCACTGGCAATCCAGTATATTTTGTCATACAGGGGAGAAGACCTGGGATTGATCAAGTCTGAATTTTCCATATTGGAAATTCAGCCTACCAAGAAATTTTTGTATAATGAATATAATGAAAGCTTAGCTTATGGTCTCAGTAAACAATGGGTACAGAAAAACCGTGATGAGTTTATCACAGCCTTCCTGGGTGAAGAAATGACTAAGGGAGGAAGACAGGAATATGTGGCCTTTACAAGTATGACCATAGATGAATTTAATACCAGACAGGAAGACCTTTTAGGCACCTATGATATTATTTATATAGGTGATGAGTATACTCCATTTTATGCTACCATTAACGGGGCTTCTTATGATTTGGAAGCTGACGCCATAGTTCAGGATGCTTCAATTCCTTATCAATATAATGATACGGCTATGTACGGAATGATTTATTACAATCTGGGTGATAAGGAGACAACTGCTGATATAAGGTATTCCTCCAGGGATTTGACAAAAGCGAAGCTGAAAGAATTAAAGCATTATCTTGACAATAATTCATTGATTATTGTAGGGGAAGAGCTGATGTCCTCAAGGGATGAGGGAAATGTGCTCATCAATCCTACAAGGGTGGAAAATGTCACAGGCGCTACAATTATGGATGCCGGTAGGGTGGATACTTCATCCAATCTGTATGAACTGCTTGCATACGGCAGAGGAAGCATTTTCGATGCTGGAAATGCCGGTTATACCAATCTGGTAGAAGGAAATGGCATTGGTGCAAAGGGCAATCTTGTCAGCGAGAGGGATGTTAAGAATATACCGGGCGGACGTTTGTCGTTAACCACTTATTTAAGCAGAAGCAGGCTGACCATTGACATGCAGAAGCAGCCTACCGCATATAATTACGGCACGGATGCTAACGGAGCAGCGGCAACTGCATCCTATTTGGAAAAAGACAGGGATGGAAAATATTATTTAAGATATGAATTTTCCATTATCAATTCTGAAGTGGATGCGGCGTTAGGCCAGACCTATAGCGTTCATTTTTACCAGGATGTCAATGCGGACGGAAGATACGGTGAGACAGAGGAAAAAACGGATATCCAGATAAGAGATGTTGCCAGCGGCGGCGCAGCAATGTCTACCACTGTTGACGGCGTGACTGCCTATAATCTTTATCCGGGCGTGGTCTATGAGTTAGTGAGACAGGTTCCGGGGGATGAAGGCGGCATTATCAACTGGTGTCTGAAGGTGGAAAAATCTACGGACAGAAGCATCTATGCGACGGAGACCGGTTATGCGGCGATTAAGCCTATGAACAGGCGTGTTTTGAATATTCTTCAGGTTACGGATTCGGATGGTTCGATGCTTAATCTAGAAAGGATGCCGGCAGACGGCTCCTTGGGAAAATTTTTGTATGCACCGGTTGTGCTGGATCAGTATGACATTAATATCAGGACGATTACGGTAGACCAGTTTGAGAGAGATTTGGCGGCTTATCTGGCAAGTTCTTCTTCTACCGGATTCAGTACTGTGGAAGCTAGATACTTAAATTATTTTGCAACCTTCCAGAGAAGTGAAGATTTTTATACGGCAAAGGATGAAACTCCTATGAATGTCAACATGCTGATTCTTGGATTTGGCAATACCATGGAAGGATTCAGCGCTCAGGGAGTAGGAGCAATCAGGGCTTATGTCAATGCTGGAAAGCCGGTATTGACCAGCAATAGTGTAATAACACAGAGCGTTAATACGGAGCTGGCAAGCCTTTTCGGAGTAGACAGATATGGTTATTACAGTGCGCTTTACAGCGGGCTCGATAAGACCACCGGATATGCAAAGAGTGAGGCTGGCTATGCCCTTTATGCAACAAGGAGAGAGAATGCCGGCAATGCAGTCGGTTATATACCGGATACTACAAGAGGCACTATGGCGCCTGTTCCCAAGGGTATTACCAATACCATTATCCGTTCGTTGTACAGGACAGCTGAAGGTGGGCCGACGTATTTGGACAGTCAAACGGTAAATAGTTTTATCAGCGGTTCCTCTACTATCGGGCAATATATGTATGTGGATATGATGAATGAAGGACAGATCTGCCATTTCCCTTATACCATAGCGGAGCATGTAAAGATCTGTAAGTCCAAAGCGCAGGATTTCCAGCTGGATCTGGATACGGATGCGGATAATGACCTGTTGTCGGATTCCATTGCATGGTTTACATTGTCAGCTATGAGTGATGCTCAGATGTCCTTTGACCTCTCCAGAAATATGGTTGGATACAGAACGGGAAATGTTTATATAGAGACACCGGGGGATGGTATTAACAATTACTATATCTACAATTCCGGCAATGTGACTTATACCGGAATAGGATATCATGGAAGCAGCTTTACTGCAGGAGAGGCGCAGTTATTTGTAAATACGCTGATTGCTGCATATGAGTCAGGCTTTAGCAATCCTATTGTTAATTATTACCAGACCAATGATGTGAATGACGGAAAACTGGATAGCATTGCGGTGCCTTATGACGGAAATGTTACAAAGACAGATGCTAACGCAATAGATTCTTCTATTATATATAGTGAGGCAACCAGAAAGTATCTGTACCAGTTTGTCAACCCCAATACGGATGCCAGTGTAGACAAAGCGGATTGTACACAAGCCTTCTTCAAGATTACGGATTCTAATTTCGTAAAAGGTGAGAAGGTAGCGGATGTGGCGTTCTATCTGGGTGTAACAGGAAAGAAAGGGGATACCATTACCATTAAAGACGGTCCACACAGGTCTACCTACACAATTGATGAAATTACCCTGGAGGATAATACCGTTGTTCAGGTTGTGAGAATTCCGATAGATATTTATGATGCTGAGTTTAAAGAAAAGATTGGAACCAGCAGTGCTGCTACGGCTGCAGCAGGAACCAACCCCGAGTTAAAGGTAGGCGTTATGTACGGAATATATGCACCTATGTCCTATCTGGAGGAAATGGGAGCGGCAAGGATTTATATTCAGGCCAATACGGGATATAAGACCATTGATGATACCGGTAAGGATATAGTAAGACCTTTGGGAACCTCGTATGATATGTTTACAGAGATTAAACAGGAACTTTTGAAACTGGATTAATCCGGTTTATCCTAAGGGAGCAGCTTTAGCGGCTGTTCCCTTAGTCATATTTCATACGAAATATAAGTTTAAAATTTGTTAAATTTGTTAAAAATAAAAAAAAGACCTTTACAGGTCTTTTTTTTTCGTGTATAGTTTGAGACGATTGTGTAGATTAAATCAGAAAAGTGCATGATCAGCATCTTTTGGCTTCAGGCTGAGAGAAAGGGGAAAGTTTATGGCAAAGTATTTAGTGATTGTGGAATCACCGGCCAAGGTGAAAACAATCAAAAAGTTTTTAGGATCAAATTACGAAGTTATGGCCAGCAACGGTCATGTAAGGGATTTACCAAAGAGTAAGCTGGGTATTGACGTAGAGCATGATTATGAGCCTCAATATATTACCATACGTGGAAAAGGGGATATCCTTGCCGCATTGAGAAAGGAAGTAAAGAAGGCGGATAAGATTTATCTGGCAACTGACCCGGACCGTGAGGGTGAAGCGATTTCCTGGCGTCTGTATATGGCGTTGAAGATGGGAGGCAAAAAAGTATACCGCATTACTTTTAATGAGATTACAAAGAATGCGGGCAAAGAGTCCTTAAAGCATCCAAGGGAAATCAATATGGAATTAGTGGATGCACAG
>CAZZHJ010000023.1:13237-17435 GCA_964653815.1 uncultured Lachnospiraceae bacterium | reverse complement strand
CATGAAACAGACATTGGCTTCCGGTGTGGTTCCTCAGATTACAGCAATCTTTGGAGCATGCGGCGGCGGACTTGCAGTGATTCCCACGCTGACCGACTTTACCTTTATGGAGGGAAGCAAAGCAAAATTATTTGTAAACTCCCCTAATGCACTGGATGGCAATTATACCGAAAAGTGCGATACTGCAGCAGCAGCTTTCCAGAGTGCAGAGGCAGGTATTGTAGATGTAGTTGCAGAAGAGGCAGAGCTTCTGGCACAGATCAGAGAGCTTGTTGCAATGCTTCCCGGCAACAATGAGGACGATGCATCCTATATGGAATGCACGGATGATTTAAACCGTGCAACGGCAGAGCTTACAGGCTGTGTAGGCGATACATCCATTGCTTTATCCGTAATTGCGGATAACAATGTTTTCTTCGAGACAAAGGCTGACTATGCAAAAGACATGGTAACAGGCTTTATCAAATTAAACGGCATGACAGTAGGCGCAGTTGCAAACCGTACAGAGGTATGCGACAGCGAAGGAAAAGTAACAGAGAAATTCGATGCGGTATTAACAGCAAAGGGCTGTGAAAAAGCTGCTGATTTCATTACATTCTGTGATGCATTTAATATTCCCGTATTATCCCTGACCAATGTAAAGGGCTTTGAAGCGACTGTATGCGCTGAGAAGAAAATTGCAAAGGCAGTTGCAAAATTGACATATGCTTTTGCAAACGCTACAGTGCCTAAGGTAAATGTGGTAATTGGACAGGCTATGGGAAGCGCTTACGTGGCAATGAACTCCAAAGCAATCGGCGCAGATATGACAATGGCATGGCCTACAGCACAGATTGGTGCTATGGATGCTAAAACAGCAGCGCAGATCATGTATGACGGACAGGGCTCCGATGTGATTGCTGAAAAGGCAAAAGAATATGCAGATGCTCAGACAAGTGCGGCAGGAGCAGCGAGAAGAGGATATGTTGATCAGATCGTAGAAGCAGCTGATACAAGAAAATATGTAATCGGTGCATTTGAGATGCTTTTCACAAAGAGAGATGAGCGCCCGGCTAAAAAACACGGAACAGTATAAGAAAGGATGATATAAGATATGAAAAAATTCTTGTTAGTCTTAGCTCTTGTGGGATGTGTTTTTGGAATGACTGCCTGTGGCAGCAATGAGAAAGCTGAGGCATTTCCTATTTCCATTGAGGACATTACAAGCACCACAGAGGGACTTTTCGATGACCTTAACGGTGCAACTGTCCAGGGAATGGAAGAGACTCTGGCAGCACAGCTGGATTCTTTGTATGGTGGCGATTCGGGAGAATTATTTCTCAGTGCCTGTGATATCTGGAAATCTACCAAGGAAGAAATCGGCAGCTATAATGGCGTTGTAAGCGACAGCGTCAAAGTAGAGGGAGATATCAATGAATTTACGATTTCCTGTGTAATTGAAGGCAGCAAACGTAATGCAAATGTGGAATTATATTATACCAAAGACAGGCTTGTAATTCCCGAGATGATGATAAGTCCTCAGTATACACTGGGTGAAAAGATGGAAAAAGCGGCATTAAATACTGTGCTCGGTATGGGAACCGTATTTATTGTACTGATTCTGATCATGCTTATCATTATGGCATTTGGAATCATTCCCCAAATCGAAAAATCCATTGCTGACAAAAAGGCTAAGAAAAATGTGAGCACAGATAAGGCAGTTGACAATACAATTGCCCAGATTGTTGAAAAAGAAGAGCTTTCCGATGACACGGAGCTGGTAGCTGTTATTGCAGCGGCAATCGCAGCAAGCCAAGGTGCGGCAAGTACAGACGGCTTTGTAGTCAGAAGCATTAAGAGAGCAAATACAAATAAATGGCAGAGAGCCTAATATAGGAGGATATCAGAAATGAAAAATTATACCATTACCGTAAATGGCAACGTATATGACGTAGTAGTAGAAGAAGGCGCATCTACAGGCGCTCCTGCAGCTGCACCCAAAGCAGCTCCCAAGGCAGCACCCAAAGCTGCACCGGCAGCAGCTCCCGCGGCAGGCGGCGCAGCAGGAAGCATCAAAATCGAAGCAGGCGCAGCAGGAAAAGTATTCAAGGTAGAAGCAAGCGTAGGCCAGGCAGTGAAGAAAGGCGATACCGTCCTGATTCTGGAAGCTATGAAAATGGAAATCCCTCAGGTTGCTCCCGAGGATGGAACAGTTGCAAGCATCAATGTAAATGTCGGAGATCCTGTTGAAGCAGGTGCAGTACTTGCTACATTAAACTAATACAGACGATGAAGCGTTTGTAAATAAAACAGGAGGTTAACGAGATGGAATATATTTCAAATACATTGAGCAATCTGATACATCAGACAGCGTTTTTCAACCTGACTTGGCAAAATTACCTGATGATCTTTTTTGCATGTGTATTCCTTTATTTAGCTATCGCAAAAGGCTTTGAGCCCTTGCTTTTAACGCCGATAGCATTTGGTATGCTGTTAGTTAATATCTATCCGGATATTATGGCTCCCATTCAGGATGGAAGAGCCGGTGGTTTACTGTATTATTTCTATTTGCTGGATGAATGGGCAATCCTGCCGTCCCTGATTTTCATGGGTGTAGGCGCCATGACCGACTTTGGTCCCCTGATTGCCAATCCCAAGAGCTTTTTGTTAGGCGCATCCGCACAGTTCGGTATTTTTGCTGCTTACTTCGGAGCTATTGCATTGGGCTTTAATGACAAGGCAGCAGCAGCGATTTCCATTATCGGCGGTGCAGACGGCCCTACTTCAATTTTCTTGGCGGGCAAGCTGGGACAGACGGCGCTCCTTGGACCTATCGCTGTAGCGGCATATTCCTATATGTCACTGGTGCCGATTATTCAGCCGCCTATTATGAAGGCTCTTACTACCGAGAAAGAAAGAAAAATTAAAATGGGACAGCTTCGTCCTGTCAGCAAATTGGAGAAGATTCTCTTCCCGATTATCGTTACAATCGTTGTATGTCTGATTCTTCCTACAACCGCTCCCTTGGTTGGTATGCTGATGTTAGGTAACTTATTCAGGGAGTCCGGCGTGGTAAGACAGCTGACAGAAACAGCGTCCAATGCTTTGATGTATATCGTGGTTATTCTCCTCGGTACATCCGTAGGCGCTACCACAAGTGCAGAGGCATTCTTAAATTGGACTACCTTAAAGATTGTTGCATTAGGTCTGATCGCGTTTGCATTCGGCACGGCAGCCGGCGTATTGTTCGGTAAGCTGATGTGCGTACTGTCACACGGACAGGTAAATCCCTTAATCGGTTCTGCAGGCGTATCTGCGGTTCCTATGGCAGCCCGCGTATCCCAGAAGGTAGGTGCGGAATATGATCCCACCAACTTCCTGCTGATGCATGCTATGGGTCCCAACGTTGCCGGCGTTATCGGTACGGCTGTTGCAGCCGGAACCTTTATGGCGATTTTCGGAGTATTCTAAGTTGTTATGAAATAAATAAGAAAGCGTCCGGGGAAATCCCCGGTGCGGCCTTGTTGCAAACGGCAATAAGATGATTATAAAAATATGGAGGAAAAAGTAATGGCAAAACCTGTTAAAATTACAGAAACAATTTTACGTGATGCTCATCAGTCCCTGATTGCTACCAGAATGCCTACCGAGTTGATGCTTCCCATCATTGATAAGATGGATAAAGTCGGCTACCATTCCGTAGAGTGCTGGGGCGGTGCAACATTCGACGCATCCCTTCGTTTCTTAAAAGAAGATCCCTGGGAGAGACTTAGAAAATTAAAAGACGGCTTTAAGAACACAAAGCTGCAGATGTTATTAAGAGGTCAGAACGTACTTGGCTACCGTCACTATGCAGATGACGTTGTAGAGCATTTCGTTCAGAAATCCGTTGCAAACGGTATTGACATCATCCGTATCTTCGACTGCCTGAATGACCTTCGCAATCTGGAGACATCAGTTAAGGCATGTAAGAAAGAAGGCGGACACGCACAGATCGCTTTGTCCTATACATTAGGCGACGCTTACACAGAGCAGTATTGGATGGATATTGCAAAGAGAATCGAGGAAATGGGCGCTGACTCCATTTGTATCAAGGATATGGCAGGTCTTCTGGTTCCCTATGAGGCAAGCAAGCTGATTACCGCATTAAAGAGCGCAACAGAGCTTCCTATCCAGCTTCATACACACTATACCTCCGGTGTAGCAAGTATGACCTATT
>CAZZHJ010000023.1:0-13227 GCA_964653815.1 uncultured Lachnospiraceae bacterium | reverse complement strand
AGGCTGTAGAAGCAGGCGTTGACGTCATTGATACAGCTATGAGCCCTTTTGCACTGGGTACTTCCCAGCCTGCAACAGAGGTTATGGTTGAAACCTTCAAGGGTACGGAATATGACACCGGCTTTGACCAGGATTTACTGGCTGAAATTGCAGACCATTTCGCTCCCTACAGAGAAGAGTGCTTAAAGAGCGGTCTCTTGAATCCTAAGGTTATGGGCGTTAATATCAAGACATTATTATATCAGGTACCCGGCGGTATGCTTTCCAACATGGTTAGCCAGTTGAAAGAGCAGAACGCAGAGGATAAATATAATGACGTATTAAAGGAAATCCCCAGAGTTCGTAAGGATTTCGGCGAGCCTCCGCTTGTTACGCCTTCATCACAGATAGTAGGTACACAGGCAGTTATGAATGTCCTTATGGGCGAGCCTTATAAGATGGCTACAGGTCAGACAAAAGACTTGTTAAGCGGTAAATACGGCGAAACCGTTAAACCTTTCAATGCAGAAGTTCAGAAAAAGGTTATCGGCGATGCAGAGGTTATTACCTGCCGTCCTGCTGACTTATTAGAGCCTGAATGGGATAAACTGCAAGAAGAAGCCAAAGAGTGGGCAAGAAACGATGAGGATGTATTATCCTATGCATTGTTCCCTCAGGTAGCAGTTGATTTCTTCAAATACCGCAAGGCACAGGAAGAAAAAGTGGATCTGACACAGGCTGATACAAAGAACGGAGCTTATCCGGTTTAATGAATGAAACATCTATGAGATGAAAATAAAGAGTTCCAGGCAATGCATTATGCAATTGCCTGGAACTTTTTTGGCTTGTTATGAAGTATGTGTACATGTTAATATAATGATATGTGATATTTAATTTTGAATGTGTATTTTAATGCAAAGTGTACGATGAGGAGAACCGGTAGAAACAGACAGTGGTCTTAAAGGTTATTCTTATTAACTTTTTGATTCCTATGAGGGAGTTTTCTGGTAATTAAGAAAGGAATGAAGTGAAGATGAAGAAAGAAATCATACCCTATACAAGAAAGGTGGCCTATTATGAAACGGATCAGATGGGCATTGTCCATCATTCCAATTATATCAGGTGGTTTGAAGAAGCCAGAATCGACTTTTTAAGTCAAATCGGACTTCCTTACAGCAAGATGGAGGAAGAGGGAATTATGATTCCTGTTTTGTCCGCAGCCTGCGAATACAAAAATGCCATGCGCTTTGGACAGCGGTTTCAGATTACATTGCGTATTGTCTCTTTTTCGGGAGTAAAATTCCGTGTGTTATATGAAGTGACAGATGCAGATACGGGGAAACTCCATGCCACAGGGGAATCCGGCCACTGTTTCGTAACAAATGCTATGATACCTATCCGCATGAAAAAAGAGCACCCGGATATTTACGGAAACCTGATGGAATATGTGCAGCCGGAGTAAAATGAGAAATAGCAGGCGGGATAAAACTTCCAGACTTGACAAAAGTTTCCGAATGTACTAACATAACATATGTTATCGATTATTGTGCGGAAAATAGGTTCCGCTGCGAAAGAGAAGGGATTAAGTTATGGCCAGAAAAATCAGTATTACAAAGGAAATGCTTATAAACAGTGCTTTTGAAATGGCAAGGGAAGAAGGACTTAAGGAAGTGACGGCGAGAAAGCTTGCCGCTAAGGCAGGATGTTCCACCCAGCCCATATTCCGTGTCTACAGCAGCATGGATGAAATGTATGATGAAGTTTACAGTATGGCAGTTGACTATTTTTCGGAGTTTTACGGAAAGTATCCTGCAAAAAGCCAGGTTCCTTTTACCAATCTGGGAATGGCATATATTGAATTTGCCGGGAAGGAGACGCAACTGTTCCGCATGTTATTTATGGAAGAAAAGCGGTGTAATGCGTCCTTATTCAGCATATTAAACGGAAAGACCAGCGCTCTTCATAAAGAAATAGCAAGGGCAAAAGAACAGGGAGCAGAGGACCCCAGCGGGATTTTCATGAGGATGTGGATTTTTATCCATGGAGCAGCCGGCATGATGACTACCGGGGATTATGACCTTTCCATGGAGGAAACAAGAGGACTTTTAGAGGAAGCCTATGCAGCTTTTATGAAGTAGGCAGAAATAGCTGACAGAGGAAACCGTAAACGGAAATAAAGGGAGTTACGATGACAGAGGAAACAGGTAGAAGAGAAGAACATGTGGATATTATAGAGCTTATGAAAGAACGCTATGCCAAAATGAGTAAGAGCCATAAGAAAATTGCTACTTACATCATGGATCATTATGATCAGGCAGTGTTTATGACAGCGGCCCAGCTTGGAAAAGAAGTGGAAATCAGTGAATCCACAGTGGTGCGATTTGCATCGGGGCTGGGATTCGAAGGATACCCGGAATTTCAGCATGCCTTAGAGGGCTGGGTAAAGAACGAATGGAACAGCGTTGCGAAGGTGGGAATGAAATACGGCAAAAGCACCCAGTCGGAAATCCTTACCAGCGTTTTAAACTCCGATATTGAAAAAATAGCGGATACCCTGCAGAATGTGGATGCGGCGGCATTTGAGGCGGCTGTGGACATTATTTTAGAGGCAAAGCACGTATATGTGGTGGGACTTCGGAGCTGTGAGCCCCTGGCGGATTTTTTAAGCTTCTATCTGACCATGATCAGAGGGGATGTCATTTTAATCAGGACAACCTCTGTAACGGAAATTTTTGAACAGATGATAAGAATTGATGAAAACGATGTGGTAATCGGCATCAGCTTTCCCAGATATTCCATGCGTACCTTAAAGGCAATGGAATTTGCCAACGACAGGAATGCCAAGGTAGTTGCCATTACGGATTCCATTCATTCGCCCATGAATCTGTATTCCTCCTGTAACCTGTGTGCAAGAAGCGATATGGTTTCCATTGTGGATTCCCTGGTGGCGCCTTTGAGCCTCATTAATGCTCTTGTGGTTGCCCTTTGCTTAAGGAAACCGGAACAGGTAACGGAAAATCTGAAGGAACTGGAAAAAGTATGGGGAAATTATCAGGTTTATTTGAATGATGAAATTAATTTTATTGATGAAGAGCCTGTTTTAAGCAATCCCCTTACGAAGGAAGAATATGAGTAAAGTAATTGTGATCGGCGGCGGAGCCGCAGGCATGATGGCGGCTGTAACGGCGGCGCAGAACGGGCATCAGGTGACCCTTTTGGAAAGAAATGAAAAGCTTGGAAAAAAGGTTTTCATAACGGGAAAGGGCAGATGTAATCTGACCAATGCCTCCGATATAGAAGAAATTTTTGAACATGTTGTAACCAACCGGAAATTTTTGTACAGCGCATTATACGGATTTGATAACCGCGCCTGTATGGATTTTTTTGAGGAAAACGGTTTACGGCTTAAGGTGGAGAGAGGAAACAGGGTATTTCCGATTTCCGACCATTCCTCCGATGTGATTAAGACCTTAGAAAAGAAATTAAAAGTGCTTTCTGTGGAAATCAGGCTGCATACCCGGGTAGAGAGCCTTTTGACAGAAAGCATTCAGGATAAAAGATGTATAAAGGGTGTCAGGGATGACCATGGGAAAAGCTATGAGGCGGATGCTGTCATCCTTGCCACAGGCGGCATTTCCTATCCGTCCACCGGTTCCACGGGAGACGGACATAGAATGGCTAAAGAGAGCGGGCATCAGGTGACAGACCTTTATCCGGCCCTTGTTTCCCTGAAGGCAAAGGAGAACTGGTGCAGGGAGTTAATGGGACTTTCCTTGAAAAATGTGACTGCAACCTTTAAAGAGGGGAAAAAAGTATTATATTCAGAATTCGGGGAAATGCTCTTTACCCATTTTGGCGTCAGTGGTCCCGTTATATTAAGCGGTGCAAGTGTCATAAACCAGAGGCTTGCAAAAAATGAAATACAGCTATTTATTGATTTAAAGCCTGCCCTTACTGAGGAACAGCTGCAAAAAAGGCTGACCAGGGAGTTTGAGGAAAACAGGCAGAAGCAGTTTAAAAATGCCTGCAGCGGTCTTTTTCCCGCAAGGCTGATACCGGTTATGATAGCGCTCTCCGGCATTGACCCGGAGAAAAAGGCATGTGAAATCAGCAAAGAGGAAAAACGCAGCTTTGCAGGATGTATCAAAGCACTTCCCCTGACCATTACGGGAACGGGCGGCTATGAGGAAGCCATTGTGACAAAGGGCGGCGTCAGCGTAAAAGACATTAACCCGTCCACTATGGAGTCAAAACAGGTTTCTGGGCTGTATTTTGCAGGGGAACTTATTGATGTGGATGCCTTTACCGGCGGATATAACCTGCAGATAGCCTGGTCTACGGGAAGGCTGGCGGGAGAGTCAGTGCCGGTGTAAGAAAGAAGGAGAGGAAATGATATGAGTTACAGCATAGCAATTGACGGACCGGCAGGTGCAGGAAAAAGCACCATCGCCAAAAAAATTGCAAAACAGCTTGGATTTATCTATGTGGATACAGGAGCGATGTACCGTGCCATGGCACTGCATATTTTAAGGAAGGGTATTTCGCCGGAAGACGGTAATGCTATCAGCAAGGCATGTGAGGATGCGGATATTACCATCCGTTATGAAAACGGGGAACAGGTCGTACTGTTAAATGGCGAAAATGTCAACGGGCTGATTCGGACGGAAGAAGTGGGGAATATGGCTTCGGCAAGCTCCGTAAACGGTGATGTACGGAAAAAACTGGTTTCTTTGCAGCAGAAGCTTTCCAAAACGGCTGATGTTATTATGGACGGCAGGGATATCGGGACATGCGTGCTGCCCCATGCGGATGTAAAGGTATATCTGACGGCGGACGCAAAGGTACGTGCAAAAAGAAGATATGATGAACTGACACAGAAGGGCACAGCTTGTGACCTGGATAAAATAGAGCAGGATATTATTGAACGGGATGAACGGGATATGAACCGGGAAATTTCTCCTTTAAAGCAGGCGGAGGATGCGGTTCTGTTGGATTCCTCGTCTTTGACCATTGATGAGGTGGTGGCAAAGATTATCGGATTGACGGAAAATAAGGGAAACTCATAATGCGGAGGAAATGAAATGGAAGTTAAGCTGGCAAAAACAGCCGGATTCTGCTTTGGTGTAAAACGAGCCATGGACAAGGTTTATGAGCAGATAGAAAAAGGAGAGAAAATTTACACTTATGGTCCCCTGATCCACAATGAGTCCGTTGTTGCGGATCTGGAAGAAAAAGGTGTAACCGTCATAGACAGCGTAGAAGCGTTGAAAGAAATAAAAGAAGGCAGCGTTGTCATCCGCTCCCACGGGGTTCCTAAAGAGATTTACGATATATTGGAAAAACAAAACCTAAAATGTATAGATGCCACCTGTCCTTTCGTAAAAAAAATCCATCAGATTGTAGAAAAGGAAAGCGGGGAAGGAAAGCAGATTATCATCATCGGGAACGATTCCCATCCGGAGGTTGAGGGGATTAAGGGATGGTGCAAAAACGGGGCAATTGTAGTTGAATCCGCTGCACAGGCGCGAAATCTTGCGCTGCCGGATAACCAAAAGGTGTGCACGGTATCACAGACGACATTTAACTACAATAAATTTCAAGAATTAGTTGAAATTATTTTTAAAACAGGTTATGATATAAATGTTGTAAATACGATTTGTAATGCTACGGAAGAGAGACAGACAGAAGCTGCAGCCATTGCAGAAGAAGCGGATGCCATGATAGTGATAGGCGGTACTCACAGCTCCAATACTAGAAAACTGTTTGAAATCTGCAGGGAGAAATGTGAGAACACTTTTTATATACAGACACTGGACGACCTCAAAACGGAATTGCCGGAAGAAGTCAGACTGGTGGGAATTACCGCGGGGGCTTCGACCCCAAACAATATAATTGAGGAGGTTCAAAATTATGTCAGAATTAACTTTTGACCAAATGCTTGAAGAGTCTTTGAAAACTATAAGAAACGGAGAAATTGTTGAAGGTACGATCATCGATGTAAAACCCGATGAGGCTGTCCTGAACATTGGATATAAATCTGATGGTATTCTAACCAGAAACGAATACACCAACGAAGCTAATGTAGATTTGACAACTCTGTTACATGTTGATGATAAGATGGAAGTAAAAGTAATCAAGGTCAACGACGGAGAGGGTCAGGTTCTTCTTTCCTATAAGAGACTGGCGCTTGAAAAAGG
This sequence comes from uncultured Lachnospiraceae bacterium, assembly GCA_964653815.1. Classification (GTDB taxonomy): domain Bacteria; phylum Bacillota; class Clostridia; order Lachnospirales; family Lachnospiraceae; genus UBA2882. Next base: position 7,051 of record CAZZHJ010000023.1, on the reverse strand, counting down.
AAACAAGAGGATTCAGGAGGCTTTCGAAAACAAAGAAGTATTAAAGGCAAAAGTTGCCCAGGTTTTGGAAGGCGGTTTAAGTGTGGTTGTGGATGAAGTAAGAGTATTCATTCCCGCAAGCCTTGTATCTAATGTTTACGAAAAAGATTTATCCAAGTATGCAGGTCAGGAGATTGAATTCGTAATCAGCGAATATAATCCCAAGAGAAGAAGATACATCGGAGACCGCAAGCAGCTTCTTGTTGCAAAGAAGGCTGAGCAGCAGAAAGAACTGTTTGAGAAGATCCATATCGGTGATGTAGTAGAGGGAACTATTAAGAATGTAACTGATTTCGGTGCATTTATCGATTTAGGCGGTGCAGACGGACTTCTTCACATTTCTGAAATGTCATGGGGAAGAGTTGAGAACCCTAAAAAGGTATTTAAAGTTGGCGATCCTATTAAAGTCCTGATTAAAGATATCGAAGGAACTAAGATTGCGCTCAGCTTAAAATTTGAAGATTCCAATCCCTGGAAAGATGCTGCAGGCAAATATGCAGTGGGCAATGAGGTAACAGGTAAGGTAGCCAGAATGACTGACTTTGGTGCCTTTGTAGAATTGGAAGTGGGCGTAGATGCATTATTGCATGTGTCCCAGATTTCCAAAGAGCATATTGAAAAACCCTCTGATGTATTAACAGTGGGACAGGAGATAACAGCTAAAATTGTTGACTTTAACGAAGAGGACAAAAAAATCAGCTTGAGCATCAAGGCATTGCTTGCTCCGGAGCCTTCGGAAGAGGAAGATGAGGACGCAGATGCAGATGTTGTTTCCGTAGATATTGATAAAGTAATCGCAGAAGAATCTGAGGAAAGTGCTGAATAACATGGCTTTATATGATTATGAACAGTTTAAAAAGGCAGTCTATGAATTAACCCGTATTGATCTGAGCTGCTATAAAGAAAAGCAGATGAAACGCCGGATCGATACGCTGATTGCCAAGAACGGTGTTAGCGGATACCAGCCTTATGTGGATTTGCTTCGGACCGATAAAGAAAAATTTGATCAGTTTGTGAATTATCTGACCATTAATGTTTCTGAGTTTTACAGGAACCCTGAACAATGGGAGTACATGGACAAGACCGTGATTCCGCAGCTGCTCAAGGATTTCGGACATAGTTTAAAGATTTGGAGTGCAGCATGTTCTACAGGAGATGAGCCTTACTCACTTGTTATGGCGTTGTCCAGACATATACCGTTAAGCCAGATTAATATCTATGCCACTGACATTGATAATCAGGTCCTGGAAAAAGCCAAAGCCGGCTTATACAATGAAAAAAGCATTGCTTCGGTGCCGGATGACTTTAAGAAAAAGTATTTTACCAAGGTGGGGCCTTCTTACCAGATTTCTAATGAGATTAAGTCCAGGGTAACTTTTCAGAAACATAACCTTTTAAAGGATGAGTATCCGAAGAACTGTAGTTTCATTGTCTGCAGAAATGTGTTGATTTACTTTACTGAGGAAGCAAAGGATGAGATTTTTGCCAAGTTCTACAATTCGCTGGCACATAAGGGAGTCTTGTTTATCGGCAGCACAGAGCAGATTATTAACTTTAAAAAGATTGGCTATAACAGGAAAGATTCTTTCTATTATGAAAAGCCGTAATAATGGTTTATAATGTGGGAGAGGTATAAGGGCTATTACATTTTATGTGATAGCTCTTTTAATAACAGTGATTTAACGATTGCGGAGGGGAAAATGAAAAATTCCGAGAACAAACAGAAAAAATATAAAATTGTTACAGCAGTTTGTATAGGGAATGTTGTTGCAAGTGTTTTAATAGGAATAGCCATATTCGAGTTTACACTGGGAATTTTTTTATGTATGCCCTCTTCCGACAACGTGGCTGAGTTGAACAGGTGGGCAACAGTCAGCCGCTTTTTTACAGATATAGGCGGTATTACAATCGTGCTGTCAATCGGCTTACTGATTAGTGTAATGATACTTTGGTGGTCAGAATGGTGTGTGCATCAGGTATGTGACTTTGAAATATACAGAGTATTTATAGAAAGACTATTAAAGAGAAGGATTCGTAAAAAAAATGCGAGACTGCATCTGAATTTATTTACTGCCTGTCTGATATTGGGCCGATATGAGGAATGCCAGACTGAGATTGATGAGATCAAAAGACTGCAAAATCGTTTGTCAAAGAAAAATAGAATTATTTTTAGGTTATTTTATGTAAACTATTTGTGCTGGACTCAGGATAGCGGTTCTCCTAATGAGGAGTTAAAGGAAATATCTGAAATGCTTCAATCCTTGGAAAAGATTAAGGCTGATGAAAGAAAGGAATTGGAGAACAATGTTTTATTTTACGGATATTTATCAGAGGGTAACTGGGAAGAAGTTGTCTCCTTATGGGAAAAGAGAAAATGTGTCACTGTTTATGAACAGGTATGCCGGGCGTACTATCTGGGAAAGGGATATTATCAGATGACGGATTATGAAGCCGCATATTCCCACTTGACCTTTGCGGCTGCGTGGGGAGGAAATACAAAGTATGTTTCCCTGGCAAAGGAAATGCTTTCTGCCATGCCGGAAAAGGAAGAACAGGGAGGGGCTTTTGAAGAGGAACCGATGTGCAGAAAGTACTGGACACAAAAGAGGCTGCGTATCTGTCTGGTAGGGATAGTGGCTGTCTTTGTTGCGGCTTTGCTCATGTTTTATGGCAAAAATATTACCGGCGGCAGTATTGAAGAAGTTTATTGCAGGGAATACTGGACGGCGAAAGAAAGTGAAGTAGCGTTGCTGTACCGGGAGGCGGTCAATGGATATGAATTGGCTATTCTTTGTGACGGCAATAAAATAAGTTACTGCTTATGCAAAAAAACAGAGAAGAATTCAGGGGAGTCTTATAAAATTATTTACTCGTTCCGGACAGACCAGCATATAAAAACGACAATGTGGGAAAAAGCCATTCTACAGATGCTGAATGATGAAAGCGGAAGGGAATCCTATTACCAAGGAGAACAGAATACTTTTGTGGAGATGCAAATGTGGACGGTGTTGAAGGAACTTTATATGAAAAACAGCAGTGTCTATCCGGATGATTTTTCTTATACCGGTGTTTCCTGTTATCCGGATATGGAGGATTATGTAATAGAAGGACAGCAGGTTGAGGTTGAGCCGGTTATTACAATAAACGGAACGCAGTTTTATATCTGGCATATAGAAGGAATAGATTTGGATTCACTGGATTTTTTAACATTTATAGACTGATATTATAATAATAATTTTAACGAATACCAACGAAAAGTATGATTTCCAACTAATGGTGTCTGTATATCTCTGAGTAAAATACCTATACTATTAATATCAACAAAAAGTATAGGAGATACACAAATGGATATGGCTAAGGTTGGCAAAAGAATAAAAGAGAAACGTGTTGCCATGGATATGACGCAGGAACAGCTGGCGGAGAGAACTGATTTAAGCGCCGCTTATGTAGGAATGCTGGAAAGGGGCAAAAGGACGCCCAGTCTGGAAAGCTTTATTGCAATTTCTGATGAACTGGAAACTACAACGGATGAATTATTATTCGGCATAGCGAAAAAGGCTTATGTGACCCGTCTGGCGGATTATGAGGATAAGCTGGCAAATTTGCGAGGCAGTGAAGCTGATAAGGTTTTCGGAGTGCTTGATATTTTGCTTAAATAAATGTGGGAGCAGCATTTTAGGCTGCTCCTTATTGTATTATTAGGTAGTCAACAAATGTTTATCGAATTTCAATAAATATTTGTTGACTGCTTTCGCTTTAGGTGGTATATTTAGATAGATGTATGATACAGCTGCAGTATGATAAGGAGCAGTAGAATTATGAAAAAGAAGAATCTGTTTTTATTCAGAGTTGTCCCAAGCTTTTGTTTTGTAATTGGGGCGTTGCTTTTAACAGGGCTTTATATATGGCGTATTACCAGTTTGTTAGGGGAAAAACAGGAGATGGCTGAAAAGTCTGTTGATGAACTAATAGAGTGTTATTTTTCCCCATCCGGTATTTCTGGCTGGGATGGAATTGCGGAGGAAATTTCATTGGATGATACACGGGACATAGAATTCATGATGGATGATAAGGTAAGAATGAACATCAAAGTGTCGCGGGATGGGAAGGTGTTTCGATACAGAGGTTATTTCGACAAGGACAGTATTTCCAAAACAGGACCGGATTGTAGCAGTCTCCGCATGAAGATATCCGTAACGGATAGCGATGATCCGGATATTAAAAGGATTACGGTTGCGTCTAACTACGGAGGAAATGTAATGGATGTGTATGCAGAATTCTATGACCGTGAAGAAGCTTATTCCATAGAATATGAGGATGGAGAATATGTTCCCAACTTCAAAATGGAGAGAGAAATTAAAATGTCTGTGAAAGAAATTGCTGCACTAAAAATGGAGAGCCAGCAGATGCTTGAGCAGATTGTTTATGAAAGATACAACAGCGAACAGAAAAATTCGAAAGACATTGAGAACAGTACCATATGTTTTATCATATTGCTGTTTGTATGGGCGCTCATTGCGCTGCCTATTCATAGCAGGAGAAAAACTGTTCAGGAGGAAAAATAGATGAAGAAGAAATATGTTAAAAGGATTGTAGGGCTGTTTATGGCAATGGCAGGCATGTTAAGCTTATGGGGCTGTGCAACTAATTATAATTATGACAGCAACAGCAGCATTTTGGATGAGAATGTATCGGAATCGGATGCGGAAGATAAGGAAAGCAAGGATGATGCGGAGGAACAGGAAACTACTCTTTCCATTAAAGTTAAAGCGGGTGATAATCCCATAAGTCTGGAAAAAATATTGTCAGGGAATGATGTAATAGAAGAAATTACGATAGTGGTAGAAGCCGGTGCTGCGGAGGAAAAGGTCTTGGATTACAAGTATCTGGAAGAATTGGAGTATTTAAAGTCTCTAACCATTCATGACGGACGGTTAAGTGATATTTCCTTCGTTTCAAGGATTGAACAGTTGAATTTACTGAATTTAGCGGAATGCGCTGTTTCGGATATAACGCCGGTGTCAGAGCTGGACCGCCTGCTTTATTTAGATTTAAGCGAAAATGAGATTCATGATATCAGCCCCCTGGCAAACATGAATCTGGTAAGGGAACTGAATTTGGCGGACAATCCCATAGAGGATCCGACACAATTGGAAGAGCTGGTCATACGGCTGGAATCCCTGAATATGGATAATACGGGAATAGAGGATGTTACCTTTCTTGCCAGGGCAAAGTATTTAAAAAAATTGTCCCTGAAAAATAATCAGATTAAGGAGTTTACAGCTTTAAGGGAAAGTAAACATTTAACGGAACTGAATATCGGTGGTAATCCCATTGAAGATCCTTCTATCTTTTTATACGTACCCAATACAACACTCTTTGTGGATGCTGATTGTGAAAAGGAGCCGTGGAAGAGTGAGATTGACAAAGCGTTTCAGCGGTTTAATCCCATGGAAATGAATACCGAGGATGCATTCTTGAATAATTGTGCTATTGGCGATTTTAACGGGGATGGAATTGACGATCTGGGTGTTATAGTCTGGTGGTGGAATTATTACGATGATATAGATGAAAGAAAATTTTATTTGTATCCGGGTAACGGAAACGGCTATGATGAACCTTTACAGCCCCTTTCGTTGGGAGATAATTCGGGATATACCTTAGATGAATCTGTTGTTATAAACAAGGGAAGGGTGTATTTGTGCAGGAAGTATAAGGATATAAGAGAGTTAAATATTATAACAAGAGTTGTCAGTTATCATGACGGGGCATGGGAATGTGAGTTATACAGCAATTCCGGGCTGTACACATGTTATCTCGATGAAAATGGGGAATGGCCGTCTGAGATAGAGAGAACGGATTTGATTACCTTTGAAACAGCCGACTTTATCACAAATGAATATCAGGAATATCTTTATATAGATGAAGATGAATATACAGGATTTTTTGAAAAATATCCTATAAAGAGAAATAAGCTTTCCATCTGCGTTTATCAGGAAAATGCCGAAGGAGAAAGCAGTTTACCGGTCATTGCAGACTATTATCCTTTGCTTCCGGATTTTTCGATGAAGCCAGCGGGATTCAGACTGGCGGAGAAACCGGAAGAGGAATGGTATCCTTTTGATGAAGAAACGGTGATTTCCGATAGAAAAACTGTGGCTTTCGGCGGTGTGTTGGAGCGGATTGCAAGAGAGTATTATCCGGGCTGCGAGGCACATAAGATATATTATGATATAGAATGTCTGGAAAATATGGAGAGGCTTATAGGCGAAATGCTGCCCGAGTACTTTTATGGAATAGAGACAGAGGAAGGGACGGTTTATCTGCTTCTGACGGAAAAATTCTACAGATATACATGTACGGCATATTTAAACGGAGAGGTATATGAAGAATATGTCTATAATACCGTTACCAAAGAACTTATGAGAATGGATGAGTATGAAAATCTGGAATATGTCTGGTAGCAGGAAGTCGGATATTCCATAGAATTTGGAATTATCCGGCATGTGCTATCATATCCAGAATGTGCAAAGCGTATTGCCTGAAAGATTCCGGTTCTTTCTTCATATCTTCTGTGAGTTCAAAGAAGCATAAACTATCCACATAGTTCCGCTTAAAAATAGGAGTAAAGATAATATCCCACTGGGGCAGGTATAAGGATTCCTTGCGTGTATAGCAGGTGGACGCCTTTGCCTGTACCCGGTGTTCTTTGTCTACAAAGGTAGCAACGGATTTGTGAAGTGCCACATCCTCTATGGGGAGATAGTAGTAGTCTTTATAGTTGGCATAAAAATATTTCATTTCTTCGTGATAGAGAGGAACCTTTAAAAGGCCTTCCCTGCCCTCGGCGCTGAAGTAACAGCCCGCCTTATTCATGGAAAAAGGTCTGGGGAAAGGAGCAGCAAAGCGGATTTTCATCAATACCTCATCACGTCCGTTTCCGTTTTCATCAGAATAGTGGTTGGCATGCACTTTTGTCACTCGGAATGGCTGCATGAAAATATCGGAATAT
>CAZZHJ010000022.1:0-17515 GCA_964653815.1 uncultured Lachnospiraceae bacterium | reverse complement strand
AACAAAGGCATGCGCCTGCGGTACAATCTTAAAGCAGGATGCAAATACCCAGACTACAATAGCTACTAAAATGAAAAAACCGAAAATTGCTGCTCCCATTTAATTCTCCTCTTTTCTTTCTTCTGCTTTTTGTTCTTCTACAATTAATTTTACACCATTTACATTTTTTACAATTACCACTGCCCCTACAGGAAGTACGATTCCATCCTGCGTAGTGCGGGCTGACCACTCCTGTCCGCCTACGGTTACACGGCCGATTCCCTGAAGATTGTCAACTTCACTGACTACAATAGCCTGCCTGCCAATCATGCTCTCAACATTAGTCCTCGCCCTGTCCTTGTTAAAATATTTCACTGCAACAGGTCGCGTAAATATTAATAGAATGAGTGAGACAATCAAAAAGACAAATACCTGTACTAGAAACGGAACGTCAAACATTGCCATTACAAATGCTACCAATGCGCCGCCTGCAAACCAGATTGTGGTAATTCCCAAAGTTGCAATCTCTATAATGAGCATAATGACCATTACCGCCAGCCAAAACAGTATCGTTGATATGGACATTCCAAACACTGTTATCATCATATCCTTTCTCCTTTCCTCCCCTTTGTAGTGTTATTATCATACTATATTTCCATAAAATATTCAATGAAACCCCAAAAAATGAATGGATAAATTTAAGTTCCTTCTTCGCAACATGAAGTTGCTGTTTTCCATATATTCAAAAATTTTATATACAAAAAAACACTCACTTCGAGGTAACCCTCAAAGTGAATGCTTTTGTAATTACAATTTCATTTTAGCTTTTTGCATAAGCCATTTCTTTTAATAGAACACATGACTTCCGATTACAACGCCTGCAGCTTTTCCCACACGTCCAAAATGCAAAGCGCCGCCTACATTGGTCTGTCCGTCAACAGCTGCCTGGGCTGCCTGCATACAGGAAGCAGATGGTCCTCTTGCTGCAATTGCCGCTACAGTTCCGTTGGTAGCAGGAGGGAATTGCCCCGGTGCTGTAATAACACCAATAATGCTATTGGGATATCCGCCGCTTCTGACACGGTTCATAACAACTGCCCCAACAGCCAGCTTTCCTTCATAAGGCTGATTGCCTGCCTCTGCCTGGATCAACGCTGCCAGTAATGTTACATCGGAAACGCTTGTAGGAACCGCACCCTGGTTCTTGCTCAACTTTGCCAATTCCTTTTCACGTTCTTCGTCTTTGATTTCCTGCATGGTTTTACCATGCTCTGTAGTAAACTCCACAGAAACATATTCTGCTGCCACATAGCCTATGGTATCTTTATCTACCTGTACGGACACCCAGTCGCCAAGCTCCTCAACAGCATCCATTACATCGCCTTTTTTAACAAGCTTATAGACACCTGCATCCTCGCTGGCTTCTTTTCTGACCCTCAAAGCATCTGTCTGAATTGTTGCTTTCAAACAACCTACTTCCTCAAGCATCGCTTCCGCTTCTTCTCCGAAATACAGATAATCATTCTTAACCCAGCCTACCAGATTACCGCTTTGAATCTTGGTCCAGCCTTCGCCCTGCTCCAGAATAATTCCGCTGCAATTTTTAAACAGCTTGCCTTCCACTGCCGCATCCTCGCCGGCCTCTTCTCTGACATTTACGCTGTTATCTACTTTTGCAATTACCAGACCGGCTGCTGTCTCAGCTTCTTCCTCAACCTCTTCTTCCGGCTCAACTTCATCTTCTGCTTCATCCGTTTCAAGAGTAATTGTCTCTCCAACAACTGCCCCCACAGTTATTACTACATCACTTTTTTCGTTTTTATCTGTTTCAGCTTCATCATTAAGAACTGCGGCAGCGCCTACATTCAATTCCATATCCGCCGCCCTTGCAACAGTGCTCATCATCACAAATGCCATTAGGAAGCTGCAGATTCCAAACAGATGACGAAGAGTCTTCTTGCTCACTCTTTTCATGATAACCTCCAAATACCTGATATTTTTAAAGATTTATTTCATTTCTGTTGAAATTATTACAGAAATGTTAAATATCGAGAGTGAAGATATCATATCAGAGATTTTTGATTTTGTCAAATTTAACCATTATTTTATGAAATTTATAAAATTTTTCTTTTTATCAAACCTTTTTTGATTTCGCCACACAGGCTCTCTGGGCATCTATTACAGCACTTCTGAAGCCCTTTTCTTCCAATACTTCCACAGCCTCAATGGTAGTTCCTCCCGGAGAACAGACCATATCTTTCAGTTCCGCCGGATGTTTCCCCGTCTCCAACACCATCTTGGCGCTTCCGTATACTGCCTGCGCCGCAAATTCATATGCCAGCTTCCTGGGCATGCCGTCCGCCACTGCAGCATCTGCCATTGCTTCTATAAATAAAAACACATATGCCGGTGAACTGCCGCTAACTCCAACCACTGTATCCATTAAATTTTCCGGAACTTCAATTGCCTTTCCGAAACTATTTAATATCTTCATAACATTTTCCCGGTCTTTCTCACTGATATCCCTGCCAAAGCATACACCGGTACAGCCTTCGCCTACCAGTGCGGGCGTGTTGGGCATACATCTTACAATTTTTTCCCTGTTGCTTTCTGTTTTTAGAAGCTCCGAAAGCCATTGCATTGTCTTGCCGGGCGCAATACTGATAATAACCGTTTCTTCTCCTATTTCTTCTTTAATCTCCGAAATAACCTTTTCATACATTCCCGGTTTGACAGCCAAAACCAGTATATCAGCCTGCACAGCCACCTCTTTATTGCTTTTCATCCCACAGATTCCAAAGGTATCTTCTGCTCTCTGCACAGATTCCTTTGTCCCCGATGAGCCCAGGATTTCTTTTGGCTCCACAATTCCTTTTTTAATAATTCCGCCTATCATGGCAGACGCCATATTTCCCAATCCGATAAAACCAATCTTCATCTTAATCTCTCCTCTGCCTTGCAGCTTCATATACCAACAGCGTTGCCGCTATTGCCGCATTTAAGGATTCCACTTTCCCCAGCATGGGAATCCTCAGGTAACTATCCGCTAAATCCGCAATCTGTGCGCTTAATCCGTTTCCTTCATTTCCTATAAGAAATGCCGTCGCACTGTGATAATCCTCTTTGTCATAAGACGCTTTCCCCTTTAAATGGGATGCATAAACCCGGATTCCTTTTTCCTTCATAGTACTGATACATGCTTCCAGATTTTCTTCATATATAAAGGGTATACGGTAAATACTTCCCATAGTAGCACGGACAGTTTTGGGATTAAATATGTCCGCTGTGTGGCTGCTCATAATGACACCGGAAATTCCCGCCCCTTCTCCGGCACGAATCATAGTCCCCAGATTTCCGGGATCCTGTATATCTTCTAGTACCAGATATAGGCCCTTGTCCGAATTCAGAATGCTTTCCAGATCATAACAAGGTATCTCTATCAGACAAAGAACCCCCTGGGGGGTTCTTGTATCACTCATTTTACGGAAAATATCAGCTTTGACACATTCTGCTTTTATTCCATTATTGCGGCAAACTCTGGAAATCTTTTGGAAAACCTCTGTATATTCTTCCTGTTCTTTCCCAAATTCCTCTGAAAAATAAATCTCCCTGACACTTTCTTCCGGCGCTTCCAGAAACATTTTCACGCCTTCTGCCACAAACAGCTTCTGCCGTTTTCGCTCTTTTGATTTTGCTAGCAGGAGCATTACATTTTTAACCTTCTTATTAGAAGCTGATGTAATCATCTCTGCTATATCCCTATCAATGTCCATACTGCCCCTTTACTTCTATCTGGAAAGAGCTTTGCTCACTTCAAACTGATATGCATTGATATTCTTCTGCATAGCCAGAACTTCGTCCAGATCATAATCCACAAAGCCGCCCTTTGCATGAGCCACTACCCTGTTGGTTTTTCCCTGACAGAGGATATCCGCTGCATAAGCGCCCATAATAGAAGCATAGTAACGGTCCTTACAGGTTGGGCTGCCGCCACGCTGCATGTAACCGAGAATGGTAGCTCTCGTCTCAATGCCCGTTGCCGCCTCGATTCTCCTTGCCATGGAAGTAGAATGACCAATTCCCTCTGCATTGATAATCAGATGATGGGTTTTCCCAACTTTTCTGCCCTTAATAATATTGTTAATAATCGCCTGCTCGTTATAATCATATTTCTCAGGAAGCAAAATATCTTCCGCTCCCGTTGCCACGCCACACCAGAGAGCAATATATCCGGCATTCCTGCCCATTACCTCTATGATACTACAACGCTCATGGGAAGAAGAGGTATCCCTTACCTTGTCTATTGCATCCATAGCGGTATTAACTGCCGTATCAAAGCCGATGGTATAATCCGTACATGCAATGTCCAAATCAATGGTTCCCGGAATCCCAATGGTATTGATTCCCTGCTTGGAAAGAGCCTGTGCGCCTCTATAGGAACCGTCCCCTCCAATAACAACAATACCATCAATCCCGTGCTTTCTACACATTTCAGCACCCTTCTCCTGTCCCTCTAAGGTACGGAATTCGCTACATCTTGCCGTTCCAAGAATGGTTCCGCCCCGTTGGACAGTATCGGAAACATCCCGTTTCTCCAAATCTATGATTTCCTCATTTAAAAGTCCCTGATAACCTTTTTTGATACCTTTTACCTTTACACCGTTATCAATTGCCTTCCTGCATACGGCACGTATTGCGGCATTCATGCCCGGTGCATCTCCTCCGCTGGTCAGAATACCAATCGTCTTAATCTCTTTCCCCATGACTCATCCTCCGTTTCCATATCAAACGTCTGTTATATTTTAATCTATTTTTCTGCCCTTTTCAATTCATTTACGGTAAATTGTAAATAAAAGTTCCGTCATCTTTTATTTATCATGTCACCCTGATATTAGATTCCCCAAAGGCGCTTTTCAGACTTCCTAAAAGCTGTTCGTCTGCTTTCACGTTCTGATTCTCTGGAAGCTCCTTCTGCTGTTTCTCCTTTTCGCAATATATGGTCACCTTATCACTGCCTTCGGATAAAGCAAGTATGGAAGCCAATACCCTTTCTTTCTGTACATACTCTTCTATGGAAGCAAATTTTATCCAGAGCTTCTTAGGTGCCTCATCAAAGGTTATCATGGATTCTAAAATAACCTTGCCATCCTTATCCTCTTCAATGCTGGTGCGACCGGTAATAAATACCTTTTCTTCCTCCACAAGCTTCCCTGCATATTTTTCATAGTCCCTGGGAAATACTACGATTTCTACGCTTCCTGCCAGATCCTCCACAGTCAGAAAAGCCATCATTTTGTCATTTTTGGTATATTTTATGGTTTTTCCGGCAATGATGCCACCTATTACCACTTTCTTGCCATCGTCGATTTTGGCATGTCCCAGGTCTTCATCTAGCACAAACTCTGCCGTAGTGGTAGAGATTTGGCGTTTCCAGATAGTTTCGTACTCCTCCAGAGGATGTCCGCTGACATAAAAACCGATTACCTCTTTCTCAAAGCCTAAAAGAACCTCTTTTTTATATTCTCCCACATCCGGCATTTTGATATCATAATCCGCCTTTTCCTCTTCCCCTGCAAGGTCAAAAAGGGACAACTGCCCTGCCATATTATTTTTCTTATCTTTAATAATACTATCCATGATCTGGACATATACACTCATCTGCTGCTTTCTGGTTCCCGGCAGACAGTCAAAGGCTCCCGCTTTAATAAAATTCTCTACCAGCCGCTTATTGATATCCTCTTCCGCTAGCCTAGTAATGAAATCCTTAAGGTTTTTATAAGGACCTCTCTCTTCCCTTTCCTTTACCAAAGAATCAATAATGTTGCGTCCTACACCTTTAATGGCATTCAAAGCGTATACAATAGCGCCATCCTTTACAGAAAATCCTACCAGCCCTTCATTGACATCCGGCGGCAGAATTTTGATGCCCATGGAACGGCATACCATGATATAGGAAGAAACCTTTCCCGCATTGTCAATGACGGAAGTTAAAAGCGCCGCCATAAATTCCACTGGATAATAATATTTCAAATATGCCGTTTCATATGCCACCACCGCATAGGCTGCCGCATGGGATTTATTGAAAGCATATTTTGCAAAATCCATCATATCGTTATAAATCTGTTCTGCCACATTTTCAGGAATTCCTTTGGAAACACAGCCCGGCACACCCTCCTCTTCATTGCCATGGACAAAGTTGGCGCGTTCTTTTTCCATAACAGACTGCTTTTTCTTACTCATGGCACGTCGGACAAGGTCACTTCTGCCAAGGGTATAACCGCCCAAATCCCTTACAATCTGCATAACCTACTCCTGATAAACAATACAGCCATAGGTAGGCTCCAGTATGGGCTGCAGCTCGGGGCAGGAATAGGTCACACTGTGCTGGTTATTTTTCCCCTCAATATATTTAGGAATAAAATCCATAGGACCCGGCCTGTAAAGAGAAATGCCCGCAATGACATCTTCTAAGTTTCGGGGCTTTAATTCTTTCATAAAGCTTTTCATTCCCGCACTTTCCAGCTGGAACACGCCATCGGTTCTGCCCGTTCCCAAAGAGTCATAAACTGCTTTATCATCAAAATCAATTTTGTCTATATCAATCTGAATCCCCTGGCTCATCTCTGCCAGCTTACATGCGTTCTGGATAACCGTCAGGGTACGCAGTCCCAAAAAGTCCATTTTGAGAAGTCCCAGTTCCTCAATGGTAGTCATGGTAAATTGGGTGGTAATAGAACCATCGGAGCCTCTTGAAAGGGGAACAAATTCATCTGCCGGCTCCCTGCAGATTACCACACCCGCCGCATGCATGGAGGTATGTCTAGGAAGCCCCTCTAAACGCTTGCACATGTCAATCAGCTCTTTGACCTGTTCATCCTTTTCATAAAGGCTCCTCAGTTCAGGATTGATGGAAAGCGCCCGTTCCAAAGTAATATTCAATTCATTAGGTATCATTTTAGCCAGGGAATCTGCAAAAGCGTAAGGCAGGTCCATAACCCTTGCCACATCCCTGATCACACCCTTTGCCGCCAGCGTACCAAAGGTAACAATCTGCACCACTTTATCTGCGCCGTATTTCTTGCCCACATAATCAATAACCTCCTGCCTTCTTTCGAAGCAGAAGTCAATATCAATATCCGGCATGGACACACGTTCCGGATTTAAGAAACGCTCAAAAAGCAGATTATACTCAATGGGGTCGATATTGGTAATCTTTAAGCAATAGGAAACAATACTGCCCGCCGCAGAACCGCGCCCAGGCCCCACCATAATATCATTCTGTCTGGCATAGTTAATAAAATCCCATACAATCAGGAAATAATCCACATAGCCCATTTCTTTTATAACAGAAAGCTCATAATCCAACCTTTTCCGCAGTGTTCCGTCGTCCTCCGGATAACGCTCCTCTAAACCGTCAGAACACAGTTTATTCAGATACCCCCAGGAATCATAGCCCTCCGGCACCTCAAAACGAGGCAGCTTGGTCACGCCGAATTCAATTTCCACATTACACCGCTCTGCAATTTTGTGAGTATTTTCCAGTGCCTCTAAGGCATAAGGAAAAAGCTGTTTCATCTCTTCTTCACTTTTGATATAATACTGCCCGCCCTCATAGCGCATCCTGTCTTCATCCGCTAACTTCTTGCCGGTCTGGAGACAGAGAAGGATATCGTGGGGCTTTTCATCCTCCGCATAAGTATAATGCACATCATTGGTGGCAACCAAAGGAATATCCAGCTCCCTACTCATACTGAGAAGAGCTGTATTTACCGTTTTCTGCTGGGGAATTCCGTGGTCCTGCAGCTCCAGGAAATAGTTACCCTTTCCAAAGCAGGCCTGGTATTTTAAGGCCGCCTTTTTCGCCTCTTCAATCAGTCCCTTTGTAATATAGCGTTGAACCTCTCCTGCCAGACAGGCGGACAGGGCAATAATCCCCTCGTGATATTCCTGTAAAACCTCCATATCCACACGGGGCTTATAATAATATCCTTCCGTAAAGCCCTTGCTGACTATTTTCATCAGGTTGGAGTATCCCTGGTTATTTTCTGCAAGTAAAACCAGATGGTAATAACGGTCATCTCCCCCCGTTAATTCCTTATCAAACCGGGAATTGGGGGCAACGTAAACCTCGCAGCCTAAGACCGGTCTAATACCAGCTTCCTTTGCCGCCTTATAAAAATCAATGACGCCATACATAACACCGTGGTCTGTAATGGCCACGCTGTCCATGCCAAGCTCTTTGACACGCTTCACACATTCTTTAATTTTATTGGAACCGTCCAGAAGGGAATACTCCGTATGGACGTGAAGATGGGTAAATGCCATGTGTATCTGCTCTCTCTTCCCGACTTTTTCTATAAGTTGCACTTAATTTCTTAACTTTTGTAACTTCCTTAATTCTATCAAAAAAGAAATGCCTTTACCAGTAGTAGAAGCATTTCTTTTTAATCTTCAAATCTTATTTCATAAATCTCTCATTCAGCTGCATCTGCCATTTTTATTGTTCCGTTTTCCATAAGCTTCAGCAACTGGTCAATAATAAACGGATCAAACTGCTTTCCTTTATTCTGCTTAAGTTCGTCAAGAATAATTTCCGGTGTAAGGTTTTTACGGTAGCAGCGCCGGCTGTTCATTGCATCAAAAGCATCCGATACACAGATAATGCGGGCTATAACCGGAATTTCCTCGCCTTTAAGTCCATTGGGATAACCGCTTCCGTCGTATCGTTCGTGATGGCTCAGCGCTCCCAGTCCGATATCCTTTATTGAAGAAAAATCACGAAGAATTTCTTCCCCATAGGTAGTATGCTTTTTCATAATCTCATACTCTTCACGGGTCAACTTGACTGGTTTTGTCAGAATTTCATCAGGTATATACATCTTCCCACAATCGTGCATAAGCGCAGTGTAATAGAAATTTTTACACTCAGCTTCGGAATATCCCATGCTATGAGCAAGTGTCGCAGTATACTGTGCAACACGCAGGGAGTGTCCCTTGGTGTAGGGATCCTTTGCTTCAATAAAATTGATAATGGTCTGCATTGTCTGCTCAATAATCTCTTCGTCGTGCTTCTGCTGTTCGATAAGACGGCGCAGATTCAGCTCTACAATAATCAATGCCATAAAACAGCTTAACCAAATAACCATTGCCGCACCAAGCACCCAGAAAAACGGATTCTTAGAAAGACTTCTGTGCAAATGATAACGTATCTCTCCCTGGGAAAAATCCGCCACATAGTCAACGTTCTTGTCTTGAATATACATGATGAAACCGATTCTGACACTGCTCTCTTTATCAGAGTCTTCCGGTTTCGGTGCCAATGGCACTTCGCGTAAAACCACATCCGGATAGTAGATGAAATAGTCTCCCTCATACAGTTCAACCAGCGGACCAAAGGATGCCATAAAATGGTCAAGGGTTATTTCATAATTGGAATACTCTGCAAGATCAAGGGTTTGAACCTTTTCATTCCCCGATTCCACATCCTGATGATATTCATAATCTCCATTCCACGTATTAGACACACACATATACTCGGGAATATATATGAGAGCCTTACAGTCAGTAATGGTATCTGCACTATTATTAATAATAGCCATATCATATATAGTACCTACAGATGAATGATAAAGAATTTTCCCGCCAGGACCCTCAACAGGACCATTCATCCACGAGCCTGAATCGCCACTCCTTGCGGTAATATCCACCGTGATATCATCAAATACAAAGGCGGTACCCTCACGTATGCCTTCTGAAAAGCTATGTACCCTTTCACGGGTATTATACAGATAGTTTTGCAGAAAAAGAACCAACATACCTAATATAATAATAATTGGCAAAAAAATATTAATAAACACAAGAGGTCTTATTGACTGTCTTTTCACAGCTTCATTGCCGCCTTTCGCATTAGTTTAAATAATACATACAGTATTATAATACACTATGTCGGTCAAAAACACAATAAGATTCAGTATTTCTCTGCCCTTCTCTGCTCTTCAAAAATTGTCAGTTCAGCCACCGTATTCTATTTATAATTTCAGCTCCGATTCTATTTTTTTCTGCATTTCCTTACTCAGCCAATAGCTGATTCGGGTATATTGGGAATAAGTCAGCGTATTCCCAAGTTCCACATAATACATAACACAGCTGTCAGCTTCTTCCTCATCCAAATAGTAAATACAATCTGTCAATACATCAAAAGTCAGTTCTTTTTTATCCATGGTCATAATCAATTCCGCCAGGGTATCACTTTCCATATAATACATAATACAGCGAATCATTTCTCCGTTTAAAGGCTGTATTTCTTTATTTCTTATGGCTTCTGCCAGATAACGTCCAGTCAGTTTTTCATCCCCATAAATAAATATATCTTCCAATTCATCTTTTGTCAGGGTTACTCCTTGCTTACATAACTCCTTAAGCGTTTCGCTGACGGTTTTATCATCCATATAACACAAGGTTTCCCATATCTTTTCTTTATCTATATTTCCTTGCCGGATGTCGTCAAGAACACAGTCTGCATATTCATCCTCCGGGGAATAATAAATATTTTCAACAGCATCCTTATCCAACGAGGAATGGCTGACTTCCAGATTTTTTATCTTTGCAGCCTTTCCTACCATTTTAATGACGTTACGTCCTTCCTTTAACTGTACGGTAACCGTGTTGGAATCCCCTGTTTCATTTAATACAGAAACGCTGTAATCCGGAGCCACATATACAATCTTGAATTTTCCATCTGTAATTTCAAATTCAGAGGAAATTTCCATTGTGGTATCCTCTTTAACATGTATGATATAAATGCTGTCCGAACCGTTAAATCCGAATCCTTTGCATTTAATCTTATCGCCACCGTTATAGTAATACGCCATCCACAGGTCATTTCTGTCTGTTCCCGCAATCATTTCATCTGAATCATAGGTACAATAAGCTTCTCCTGATTCATCAAACTTCTTGGGAAAGCTTTTTAAGAAATCATCTTCATTCGTCCTAAAAATATCCCAGAAAGACCAATCGTCATCCTCTGTAGCATAAGCAGAATTTTCGCTTGCATCTTCCGAATCGCCAGAAATGATGATAGTTCCGCAGGCGCTTAGGCTCATAACCAAGACCAATGCACACAGTGATACAACCACTTTTAACCCACTTTGCTTTTTATATTCTATAATTCCTTTTAAACGCTCCTTCAAAGCTTTCTTCTCCTCCAATAATGTAGTCAAAAATACTGTTTCCCCAAAATCCAGATTCTTTTGTGCTGTATCTAAAAGAACATTTCCATAAGCCCTTTTCCCATTATCCGAAAGGTGCTTTAAAATCTGCTCATCACAGGAAAGCTCGCAATCTTCAGAAAGAATTTTTTGAATCTTGTAAAGCACCGGATTAAACCAGTGAACGCATAATATAAGCTGCCAAAGCCACTTATACCATAAATCTTTTCTTTTTATATGAAGCAGTTCATGGTGAAAAACCAGGGCAGTATCTCCTATCCGCCGCTCCTCTATGGGTAAAATCACAAAGGGTTTAAATAAGCCCATGGTAACCGGTCCCGACACTTGTAAACTCTCATAAATGGTTATGTTGGTCTGCAAATTCAGTCTCAAAGCAACTATATTTGCCGTTACAATTACATCTCCATCTGTAACCGGCCTACAGGAAGCTTTTGTTTTTTTAATCAGTTGTCCATAACGAACCAGCTTTGCAAAAAAAGCTATTAGGACTCCAACCAGCCATAAAATTCCCAAGACATATACAATTCTTCTGCTTAACAAAAAGTTCTCTTTTCCTGTAAAAGACGTCCCGGCAAAACTTACAGTATCCGGCTTCTCCACAGAGTTCTTTACCTCCCCAGATTCGCCTATGCTCCCTATCTCACCTATTTCTTCCTGTTCTATGTTTTCCAGCCGTCCCGCTTTTTCTATTCCTATATTTTCTTCCGTCTTAATTCCACGCTCCACACTTTCCACGGCATTCCCTTTACTGGCGTCCAAAGCAGCATAAGACATATGAAATGGAGAAAATCCAAAACCTGCGGGAATAATTAGGCGAATCACCAGAATAAGCCAAATATAATAATTCCATTTTTTTGAAAAATGTTTTCTGGTCAAGGGATGAAACAGAATTAAAATCCCTCCTATTACCGCTCCTGATAACGACAATGATAAGATATTCAAAAACAATTTTTCCATAAGCGCCTCCTATCTGTCCTTCTTCGGTTCCATTCCTTTGTTAAAATAATCCCGCAATTCTTCAATATCTTCTTTGCTTAAATCCTCATTTTCCACCAGAGCAGCTGCAAGATTTCTGGTGCTTCCTCCGAAAAATTTGTCCACAAAGCTCTTCATTTCCGCATTCACGTAATCGCTTCGTTTTACGCAGGGAGAATAATAATACACCTCTTTTTTCTCCTGGCTGATTACTCCCTTTTTCAAAAGCCGCTGGATCAGAGTCAGCACTGTGGTGCGCTCCCACTTTTTGTTTTCGTTAAGAAGATTCCTGATTTCCCCCGCATTTAAAGGTCTGTCTGCCGACCAGAGAGTTTCCAGAATTTCCAGTTCCGCATTGCTTACTGTTGTATTTGTATCCATATTTCCCATATCCTTCCAAATATTTAGAATTTAACCTAAGTGCAGCATATTTTTTATTGCGATTGTCTACTTTTGTAGACAGTATAAGTCTACATCTGTAGTCACGGTTTGTCAATAGTGTAATATATATATTTATATTTTTCCTTCAAAAATTAAAAGCGTCGGGATTTGGATCACGTTTTCACTCCAAAACCAACGCTTTCTAATTTTAATTTCATTCTTCTGTCAAAAAGAGCAGTTCCAATACTTCCTCTGCAGACATTTCTCCTATTCCCTCTTCATCTGCAAGAGTTTCCTTGTTCCAGCGCATCT
Source organism: uncultured Lachnospiraceae bacterium (assembly GCA_964653815.1). Taxonomy (GTDB): domain Bacteria; phylum Bacillota; class Clostridia; order Lachnospirales; family Lachnospiraceae; genus UBA2882. The sequence goes on along the minus strand of CAZZHJ010000022.1, from coordinate 4,640 downwards.
GCCCTGACCTTGTCAAATAAGAATTCTCCTTGGCACAGTCAGGATATTTCTCGTACCAGTCCGGATAATAAGTCTGCATATAATATTCCGCCAATTCTACTGCTTGACTTTTTCTACCGTTTCTTAACCTTGTGCCACTTAAAATAACTCCCGGCGGACTTGCATGCAGCAATACAACGCTTCCGTCCTCGCACATTCCTAAAGAAATCCAGACATGGCCTTTCATACTCATAATATCTCCCGGTTTCCAATCCGTAACACCGGAAGCAGGCGTATAGCTTCCCCAGCCTCTTGATGAAAAGCTTTGTGCCATACCCGTTGCCTTTTCCACATAGCCGGGATTTCCATCAACACTTTCAAATACATTGTATACAATCCAGCCTACATAACCCGAACAATCCAGACCATCGTGTATCTGATAACGGGTATTTTTGTAATTGTAAGAGCTTCCCTGCATATCTGCAAATTCCCGCCATCGTGGGCTCTCACCAATGCTTCTGGCTTCTTCTCCTGCTGCCGTATCCTCTTCATTCCAGCCGCCTCCCCAGACATACATGGTGTGTCCTAATGGCGCCTTTGCCGTTATCAAAAAATTCAGGAGCGTTTGTTTTCCCGGCTGCATTTCGTGATTGGAAGGCATATCCAGTAATCCGGTTTCATCTTCCATTACCAAAGCAATTTCTGCTTTACCTTTTAACTGCCAGACAGATGTCTCCAGTTTCAGAATTTGCCTTACGGCTACGCCAGATGTTGCTTCTACATAATCTTTCCCGCATCCGCTAAGTATCAGAAATATTCCAAGAATCCAGGCTGTCCATATCAGAATATGTTTGCTCTTCACATTTTTTATTTTCTTCTGTATACTGCCTATACTATCACAACCTGTTTCACTATTTTGCAAGGACTTCTACCAATTATAAATATTTCTTCAACAACTCAACCTTATCCACTTTCTCCCAAGGAAGGTCTAAATCATTACGTCCAAAATGTCCGTAAGCTGCTGTCTGTTTATAGATGGGTCTACGTAAATCCAGCATTTTAATAATACCTGCAGGACGCAGATCAAAGTTCTCGCGTACAATATCTACCAGCTTTTCATCGGAGATTTTGCCAGTTCCAAAGGTATCTACCATAACAGAGGTAGGCTGTGCAACACCGATAGCATAGGATAACTGAATTTCACATTTCTCTGCTATGCCTGCTGCCACGATATTCTTTGCCACATATCTTGCCGCATAAGCAGCAGAACGGTCAACCTTGGTGCAATCCTTTCCGGAGAAAGCGCCGCCGCCGTGACGCGCATATCCGCCATAGGTATCTACAATGATCTTTCTTCCCGTAAGACCTGCATCTCCATGAGGTCCTCCGATAACAAAACGTCCTGTAGGATTAATAAAGTATTTGGTATTTTCGTCCAGCATTTCTTTGGGCAGTACCGGATCAAAAACATATTTTTTAATATCCTCATGAATCTTTTCCTGGGTAACATCCGCATCATGCTGTGTAGAAAGTACGACTGCTTCCAGACGAATGGGTTTGCCATTTTCATCATATTCAACGGAAACCTGGCTCTTGCCATCCGGTCTCAAATAAGGTAATGTACCGTCCTTGCGGACTTTTGTAAGCTGCAAAGCCAGCTTATGGGCAAGACTAATAGGGTAAGGCATCAATTCATCCGTCTCATTGGTTGCATATCCAAACATCATACCCTGGTCACCTGCGCCGGTTGCCTCAATCTCTTCTTCAGACATTTTATTTTCTTTTGCTTCCAAAGCCTTATCAACGCCCATTGCAATATCAGCAGACTGCTTATCAAGAGCTACCATTACCGCACAGGTATTGGAATCAAAACCGATTTCACCTTTGTTATAGCCGATTTCTTCCACAGTGTTTCGCACGATTGCAGGAATATCCAGCTGTGCTTTTGTAGTCAATTCTCCTGTTACCAGTACAAATCCTGTACAACAACAGGTCTCACACGCCACACGGCTCATAGGATCCTGCTCCATACATGCATCCAGAATCGCATCGGAAACTGCATCACACACTTTGTCAGGATGCCCTTCTGTAACTGATTCAGATGTAAATAAACGTTTTTCCATTGTTTTATCCTCCTTGTTTTTCTTTCATTTTCTTAAAATAAAAAAATCCGCTCCGTTTCATAAGCGGACCGGTCAGACATAAAGATCCTCTTATTGTTCGATTGTTCGCTCAGGTTGGCACCTTCCTCTGTCTGTCGGGGTTGCCGTGGCTTCATAGATCCTTTGTATCTCCACCACTCTGAATAAGAGACTTCACAATATTGAGTTTTTACATCTGAAAATAATATATAATATTCCCTCCTATACGTCAAGTATTTCCAGCCCTTTTTATGTTTATATGATATAGAATTTTTTTATAAAAAGCGCCGTCCATGGAAGGATTCGTTTTCCCGTTTCCATGGAACAGCGCTTTTTAACTGCATATAATCAATTTCTTAACCTGTAATGGAAATATATTTATGCTCTTCCACTTCCGGTTTTGCCTCTTTTTTTGGAATAACAACTTCCAGAATGCCGTTTGCAAAGTTTGCCTGAATATCTTCATGGGTAACGGCGTCGCCTACATAAAAGCTTCTCTGGCATTTTCCGTAAAAGCGCTCTCTGCGGATATACTTTCCGTCTTCTTTCTCTTCACTGCTGTCCGTATGCTCCGCGTTGATGGTTAAATAGCCGTCCTTTACTTCCGCATGAATGTCTTCTTTTTTATAGCCGGGCAGTTCTAAATCTAGCTTATACTTATCTTCAAATTCCTGTACATCCGCATTCATGCTGCTTACCGGCGCCTTGGCTCCCGCTTTGGAAAACCCGAAGGGAACCGTAAACACATCGTTAAAAATATCATCTACAAAATTGTTTTCAAAAATACTTGGTACTAACATAATAATTCCTCCTTTAATAAATGGGCATTCAGCCGTTAATAACAATCTGATGATTGCTTTTAGTTTATGGAAGTTTCGAGATTTTTACTCTTTTTTTATCAATAGGATTTAGCCTCCTCTAACTCCTCTATCCAGATTGACTTTTATACCCATATACAGGTATAATAAATTAATTTATTGAAAGGGGGTCTATTATGCAAGCTATTAATATTGATCAGCTGATACCGGGTATGGTCACGGCCGAAGATGTACTCAGTTATTCCTATCAATTGATCATTCCAAAGGGCACTGTTCTGACGGATAAGATGATTACCCGTCTGGAATTTTATTCTGTTCCTTCCGTTAAAATAGCGGAATTTCCAAAGGAATCTTCCAGATTGTCATCCCAGAATACCCAGACCGCTTCCCCCGTTTCAAAAAGCAAAGAAGATGTTGCTTACTCCACCTTAATCCAGTCCAGTCCCGAATTTAAAAAGTTCCAACAGGATTTTGATGAAACGATTGACGAGTTTAAGGACAACATCAGCGACATTGTACAAAAAGGCGCTGATGTTAATACAGATGCCCTTCTCAATCAGGCTTCTGCTCTTATCAGCGACACCTCTACTAATTGCGATTTCTTTCATATGCTGCATAATATGCGGCAATATGATGACCTTACTTTTGCACACTGTATGAATGTGGCATTGATCAGCAATATTCTTGCGGGATGGCTGGGTATGTCCGAAGAGGACATCAAAACAGCCACTTTATGTGGATTGCTGCACGATATAGGCAAGCTTGCCATTCCTGACCATATCATCAAAAAGCCGGCTAGGCTGACAAATGAAGAGTATGAAATCGTTAAGACCCACACTGTTCAGGGGTACCAGATTTTAAAGGATCAGAATATCAGCATTCACGTTAAGAACAGTGCATTAATGCATCACGAAAAATGTGATGGCTCCGGTTATCCTCTTGGTCTTGCAGGCGATAAAATAGACCCTTTTGCTAAAATCGTAAGTATTGCCGATGTCTATGAAGCAATGACTGCCGCAAGGGTTTACAGAGGTCCTCTCTGTCCTTTTCAGGTAATCGATATCTTTGAAAAGGAAGGACTTCAAAAATACGAAGCCGCCTACATCCTGAAATTTTTAGAAAATGTGGTCATGACTTATATGAATAACCGGGTCCGCCTGTCCGACGGCACAGAAGGGGATATCGTTTATATTAATCACGCACAGTTATCCCGTCCTATGATTAAATCCGGAGAAAAATTTATTGACCTTTCCATGATACCAGAATTATATATTGAACAAATCATTTAATCTTAATATAAATTAATAAAAGCCCTGTACAAATATCATGTAGCATTTTTCATAATATCTGTACAAGGCTTTATATTTTTCTTTTATCATCCAATCAAATCAGGACACGCGCATCTTAAATTTGCGGATTTCCTTTTCATCGGATACTTTTTCAATCTGTGCACCAAGGTTTTTCAGTTTTACATCGAAATCTTCATATCCTCTTTCAATATAAAATATATCATCTACCACCGTAACGCCTTCTGCCGCCAAACCTGCAATTACAAGAGCAGCTCCCGCACGAAGGTCAGGTGCACTGATATGGGCTCCGGTATATTTGGTCACGCCGGAAATAATTGCCGTATTGCCCTCTACTTTAATAGATGCACCCATCCTGGTCAGTTCATCAACATATTTAAACCTATTTTAAAAAA
>CAZZHJ010000021.1:0-17835 GCA_964653815.1 uncultured Lachnospiraceae bacterium | reverse complement strand
GCCATTCAGGATACCTTTTGCAGGTATTTAGAAAAGAAGCCGGATTTTCGTGATGAGGATCATGAAAAGGCGTGGCTTATTAAGGTGGCGACAAATATCTGTCGCGATATGATTCGGTTCAGGATCCGACATCCAAAAGTCTGCATTGATGAAGTGGAACATATGCTTGTGGCATCGGAGCAAAGAGAGATATTGAGAGAGCTTCTCGAACTGCCGATCAAGCAGAAGACAGTAATTTATCTGTATTATGTGGAGGGCTATCATATAAAGGAAATTGCAGATATTTTAGGCATCACGGAAAGTGCGGTAAAAACAAGACTGCTGCGGGGCAGAAAACAAATGCGGGATATGGTAAGCATAGAGGGAGGTATATAACAAATGGATGGACAGGATGTAAAGGAAACAATGGAACAGATACATATTTCAGAAAAAATGCAGGAGGAGATCATTATGAACGTACATAATCAGATGAAGAATGGAAAGAAAAAAGCGTGGAGCTTAAGAAAGATGGGAACGGTTGCAGCAGCTCTTGTATTGACAGTTGGTGTTATCAGTATTCCGGTAAGTGCAATGGTAAGCAATTTTGTAAAGGCACGGATGGAGAGTATTCCGGTAGAGGAAGTGCAGGAAATTAACGATATGGTTCAGTCGAAGCCTACAGAGGCTGATGTTTTTTCAAGGGAGTATTCCGACAGTGAAAAAGAACGCGATAAAGAACTCTGGCAGGAATATAAGAACGGAACGTTCCCCGAAAATGTCATTGTAGAGGTGGACAATGCGGAGGATGTGCCAGAGGGAACACTTTGTTATATCAAGTCTACAGGCGTTTTCAATCTGCCGGATCAGGAAATGACCGACGAGGAGATTTTGGAGATCATTGATTTTCAGCATAAGATGAGTTATGCGGTCTCACAGGGGACGGCAGCGCAGGAAGCAAAAACGGAAATGGAAGCAGAGAAAAATCGGCTGAGAGAAAAAATACAAGCTGCAGGCGGAATCAGTCAAGAGGAAGCCATAGAGATTGCAAGAAAACAGATGGAGGACGAGCTTGGAGAAGATGCAGAAGGAAAAGAAATATTGAAATATCAAGACGGTTCTGCAGCTGTGCTGATGGAGGAGATATCAGAAGAGACGGATTATGAGCATAAAGGAGATGTGATTTATAGAGTAATTTTTACAGATCCCAATGCAAATGAACATTCGACATATTACTGTGTAATTGATGCTGTGGACGGAAGTATTTTAGAGACTTATCAATAAATGTTCACTTGCCCCGTCTCTTTGTGGTATAATCAAAATACCTGTAGTCGTGGAAGGGCTGCAGGGAATGGATATAGCATATGTCGGTATTTCTTTTGGGGGAATGCGGGCATGAAAAAACTACAAGCTAAGGGAAAGGGGCAAGAATTTATGAGCAAAATGGAGGAAATTAAAAAGCTGTGCGAGGAAAAGCAGATCCGCATGATTGATTTCAAAATGACGGATATCGACGGGCGGTGGAGGCATATTACCATCCCGGTGGAACGATTCGGAGAAAATACTTTTACATACGGTATCGGCTTCGACGGTTCCAATTATGGATATGCGCCTATTGAAAAGAGCGATATGGTATTTTTACCGGACCCGGATACTGCTTATGTAGATCCTTTCGCTACAGTGCCCACGCTGACTATGTGCGGCAATGTGTGTACCATCGGAAAAGGGGAGAACAAACCCTTTGACCAGTATCCCAAAAACGTGAGTCTACGGGCAGTGGAATATATGAAAGAAAGTGGAATTGCGGACCAGATGGTAATCGGACCGGAATTTGAATTCTATCTTTTTGACAGCGCCCGTTATGAGGTAAGCCCTCATCAGTGCGGATACAGAATCGATACCAAACAGGCGGACTGGAACAGCAGTCTGGACACACCGGGAAATAACGGCTATGAAGTGCCTTACAAAGGCGGCTATCATGTGGCGGCTCCTCAGGATGTAGGATATGATTTGAGAAGCCGTATGTGTATGATGATGGAGGAATGGGGAATTAAAGTAAAATACCATCATCATGAAGTAGGCGGACCGGGGCAGATGGAAATAGAGGTAGAACTGGCGGACATGCCTGCAATGGCGGACAACACCATGATCATTAAATACATTATCAAAAATATGGCTGCACAGGAGGGAAAAACAGCTACCTTCCTGCCAAAGCCCATTTACAAAGAAGCAGGCAATGGTATGCATGTGCACATGCTTCTTTTCAAGGATGGAAAGCCTTTATTCTATGATGAAAACGGTTATTCCGGGCTGAGCAAGACAGCACATTACTTTATGGGCGGTCTGTTGAAACATATTGCATCCTTATGTGCATTTACCAACCCCTCAACCAATTCCTTTAAGCGTCTGGTGCCGGGGTATGAAGCGCCGGTTACCATCGGCTATGCCACCTCCAACCGCAGTGCGGTCATCAGGATTCCCGCATACGCCAAATCTCCTGAGACCAAGCGTTTTGAGTTGAGAAACCCCGATGCTACGGCAAATCCTTACTATGCTTATGCCGCAATTTTAATGGCAGGCTTAGACGGCATTGAAAACCAAATTGACCCTGCCGAGAATGGATGGGGCCCCTATGACTTCAACCTTTACACTCTGTCAGAGGAAGAACAGAAAAAAATCAAAGGCCTGCCCAAATCCTTAGGAGAAGCCTTAGACGCCCTTGAAGCAGACCACGACTACCTGACCAAAGGCGGCGTATTCCCCCAGAGATTAATAGATGTTTGGGTGGCTCGTAAGAGGGATGAATTGAAAGAAATGGAACAAATACCAAATCCGGCGGAGTTTAAAAAATACTACGACCTATAAACTATCAATTTATGCAAAAATACATCTGTGAACCACCCGTAGGAGATTGCTCACTATGGGTGGTTTGCATGTGGCTGTCCGTCATCGATTTCTCTTGTACAGCCTGCCAGTCTGAAAGAACTTTTCACCCAATCCTAACACATCTGCATAAAGTCTCCAATATACTATTGATAAAGATACATTTATATGGAGAACATTTATGGGACAAAATAGAAATAGCCTGACCACCGACTGCAACTTTATGGATGTAAACCCTATTATGGTGGATTTACCATATCCGCCTATACAAGTGCGTGCCAGAAACCAATATTATGCGAATCTGCTCAGCGAGGATTACTGTGGTTCCGTATCTGAATTGTCTGCAATCACACAATATATTAACAATGAAAACCGTCTTGCCTGCGAGAAGTGTCCCTTGGCAAAAACCCTCTTAGGGATTGCCATGGCGGAGATGATACACCTGCAAAAATTAGGGGAGTTGATTGTTCTACTGGGAGGATGCGTAGATTTTACAGCAAAGCAAAGTGAAGGGAAAAAGAAAATGTGGACTCCGGAATATCTCGATATTCCAGAAAATGCCAACAAAATGATTTTAGCCGACATAGAGGCTGAAAAAGCTGCAATCAGCCAGTACAAGGCTCATATCAATGCAATCAATGACGATTGCGTAAACGCCGTACTTGCCAGAATCATTAAAGATGAGGAATATCATATCATGCTCCTTCAATGCCTGCTGGATAAATAATAGTAAATAAAGACCATGGCTGCTGTCCAAACGGATAAATCTGTTAAGACAACAGCCATGCTTTTTATAAAAGTTTTTCTAAAATCCAATTTGTATCATTGATTGTTTTCAGAGTTTTCAGAGATTCCAGAACCCCCTGGCAAAACCCGAAATTATAATTCTATAACATTAATAGATGAAAAAATGGTTGAAATTTGTTATGATAACAGATATGCTATTTTATGAGTGTGATTAAGGGGAATTTGTAAAGGAGCCAGAGAAACAGATGAAAAAGTATATAAAGGAATTTGACGGAGTCAGGGAAATTGTCTATGCCGCGGATACGAAGAAGCATGAATTACTGTTTATAAACAAGGCAGGGCTTGAGGCTTTCGGGTATGAGCGGTTGGAGCAGGTTGTAGGGAAGACATGTCATGAGATTTTACAAGGGCAGGACTTTCCATGTAGTTTTTGTGGTGATGAGCGACTGAATGAAGAGGAGTATCTGGAATGGACCCATGAAAACCCTGTAACTGGCAGAAAGTACCGCATAAAGAGCAAGCTGATTCCCTGGGATGGGGAGGACAGGACCGTCCGCCTGGAAATTGCGGATGATATAACGGAACGTGACGTTCAGGAAATGGAAATTAAGACGGAGAAGCGGGCGAAGAGTGAGAAGATTGTCATGGATTGTATCAAAATGATGTATTCCACCGTGGAAACGGATGTAGCAATCAACAGGACATTGGAAACTTTGGGGAACTATTTTAAGGGGGAGCGGGTTTATGTATTCCGCATCCACGGCAGATTCATGGACAATACCTATGAATGGTGTGCCAAAGGCGTATCCCATGAGATTGATACCCTTCAGAATATTCCCATAACGATTATTGACAGATGGATTCCTTGTTTTGACAAGGATGAATGTGTCATTATTGAGGATTTAGAGCAGATTAAGGATACTTCTCCGGAAGAGTATGCAATATTAAAACCTCAGAATATTCAATCTATGATTACTGTTCCCCTTATTGAAAACGGAAAGCTTGGCGGATATTTCGGCATAGATAACCCATGGGCGGACAATCTTCATGAAATATCGGATATTTTAAAAATGTTGGCTTATTTCTTCCAGTCCTTGCTGGAAAGGAAAAAGAGGGAGGATTATTTAAAGAAAATCGGTTTTACCGACGGCATGACAGGCGCCCTGAACCGGAATGCTTTTATACGGGATACCATGATTGGGAATAGCGGGGGATTTCTGACAACAGGATGTTTTTTCATTGATATTAACGAATTAAAAAAGACTAACGATACATACGGACATGAAGTGGGGGATAAATTGATTCTGCAGATTTACAAGATTATCTGCGCTATAGTTGGAGAATATCCGGTGTACAGGCTGGGGGGCGATGAATTTGTAGTGCTGTGTCAGAATATTTCCGCCGAGAATATGGAGAAGCTGGAAAGTGAGCTTAAGGAAGAGCTTGGAGGCAAAAACGGTTGCAGTGCGGCAGTAGGTCAAAGCTTCCTGGAAAATCCCAAGGATTTATCCCTGCTTATGGAAACGGCGGACAAACGTATGTATGCAGATAAAGAAGCGCATTATAAGGAGTACTCTGCAGTGGATGGTGCTTAATATGGATACAAAAATAAATTTGAAATATCCTGTTCTTATGGTACATGGTATGGGATTTAGGGATCGGAGGCATATTAATTATTGGGGTAGGATTCCCAATGCGTTGGAAAAGCTGGGATGCAGGGTTTATTACGGCTGTCAGGACGCCAACGCCTCTATAGAAAGTAATGGGAAAATAATAGCCGAGCGAATCCGGGAAATTATTGATGAGACAGGAGCGGAGAAATTAAATATAATTGCCCATTCCAAAGGTGGAATGGAAATCCGGTATGTTATTTCTACCATGGGGCTTGGTAATTTAATCGCTTCTGTTACAACGATGAATACACCTCACAACGGCTCAGAAACGGTAGACGCTTTGATGAAACGGTTTCACGGACTGATTCGTTTTGGGTGCAGATGCACGGATTTGTGGATGCGGCTTCTGGGGGACAAACGGCCGGATACCTATGCGGCGGTTCAATCCTTTACCACTGCATATACCAAGCAGTTTAACGAAGAAAATCCCGACCAGGAAGGTATTTATTATCAAAGTTATGGTTTCGTTATGAAGAATGCTTTCAGCGATATTTTTCTGGCATGGACTTATCCGATAGTATATTATTTTGAAGGGGAAAATGATGGGCTGTTAGCGCCGAGGGCTGTAAAGTGGACTAATTTCAGAGGCGTTTACAGAGGAAATTCCAACAGGGGGATTTCCCATTGTGATCAGGTGGACCTGAGGCGCCGGAGACTGACGAGAAAGCATGGTAAGGACGTGTCAGATATGGCGGATTTTTATATAGATGTGGTAAGAGAATTAGAAAAAATGGGATTTTAAGATTTGTAGAACTGAGAGCGGTCTTTTTGGGATGCTCTCAATTTTTTTGTAGTAATTTTACGGATTCCTGCGTCTAATAGGTGAAAGGAGATTATGATGAGCCGGCAGACAGATAATCAGGAAAATCATATGGATATAGAGCGGATAATGGACCTTTACGGAGATGAACTGCTTCGGTTGTGCTATCTGTATCTGCATGACTGGCAGATGGCGGAGGATGTATTACAGGATACTTTTATCAGCGCATTTCGCAATTTCCATAAATTTCAGGGGGAAAGTTCGGAAAAAACCTGGCTTACCAGAATTGCCATCAATACATGTAAGAGCTATTTGCGAACTCCATGGAAGAAAAAAGTAATATATCAGGGCGAAACCCCTTTATGGAATGACGAAAAAGAAGCCGCCGAAATGGAAATTTGTGACGATACGGTCATAAAAGCGGTTTGCCAGTTGAAACCACGGTACAGAGAGGTTATCCTGCTCTTCTATTATCAGGAATTAAAGATCAAAGAAATTGCCGGGATTCTGAAAATTTCGGAATCGGCGGTAACAGTCCGGCTGAGTCGGGCAAGAGAGCAGTTAAAGGGAAAACTTGAAAGGTGGTATTACGATGAATAAATTAAAAGAGCATCTGGATGACAGGTTACAGGCCGTGGTAGTGGATGAAGAATTAAAAAAAGAGATTTTAGATAAAACCGTAAATAAGAGGAACGGCAGAAAGAGAGCAGGGAGTGTGATGCGGGGCATAGGCATTGTGGCAGCATCTGTGGTCTTTTTTATGACCTCTGTGACTGTTGCCGGAGCAGCATCTCCCGAAGTAAGGGCATGGCTGTACAAAAGCGTTCCGGAGCTGGCGGATTTTCTCTATTCAGTGGGAGAAAGCTGCGAAAAGGAAGGAATCCGTGTAACAGTTGTTGCGGGAATAAATGATGAGCATAATGCGGACATTTATTTTACGATTCAGGATGAAACCGGAAAAGGAAGGACTACAAATAAAGTGGATTTCATGGATTCTGCAGGAATCAACGGCGGCTGGATTTCCAATGTGGAGCTGTTAGATTATAACGAGGAAGATCAGACTGCCCTTTATGTACTGCATGAATCGGGAGGAGAGGAGTTTGCCAATAGAAAAAATACCTTCCGTATAAATAGCATGATGTTAAATAAACAGGTCTTTGAGTGGTTTGATACAGATATAAGCCTGGCGGATTATGCTAAGGCAGAGACAGAAACGGAGAGTCTGCGGGATTATGATTATACAGGGGGAAGCATTACAGGTAGCGAGGATGACCCGATATTAAAACCGGATGCAATGAACATTTCCCTGGGAAGCGATATTGATTTTATGACTATCAGCAATATCGGGATCATAGACGGAAAGCTGCATATCCAGACAAAGTGGGACAAAAGCTTTGACAACCACGGAGAATTCTGGCTGTTGGAAAAAGGAAAAGAGCCGGTGGAATATACGGATTCCGTGCCTCAGAAAAATTATTATTTCCGGACGGAAGAGGATTTAGCCAATACGGGCAATAACCGTTTTGCCAACCATATTGAGTTTGTATATGATACAGAAAATCTGCAGACATTGGAGGATTATGTTCTTTGGGCAAGAATTGTAAAGGACGGCGAGATCGTGAAAGCAAAATGGGAAGTGGATTTTGTCATGGGGGATATGGAAAAAATAATCCTGCATCCGGATTCTTCCATTGCAGATGAAATTCAGATAACACCTATTTCCGTATACCTGAAATCCTATAAGGGAAATCCTGAAGAATGCCAGGTTACGGTTAAAATGAAGGATGGAAGAGAAATATCACTCAATCTGAGGGAAATAATTGTCCTGGAAGACGGGCACAGATCCGCCAAAGAAGCGACTGTCAATTTTATTACGGGAAGTGCAATGGAAATAGAAGAGATGGAATCCGTTTTCATCAATCAGGAAGAAATAAAGATTGAACAATAGGAAATGATATCCATATACAGTTAGGAAAATACCCCAATTGTCCGATAAAAACATTACAGGCTAATAAAATTATATAGTCGAGTTTTGTCAAAGGACAGGAAGGAGTATTAATTGAAAATTGATTCCAGCAAAATAGGAATGGAGTCCGCCAGAAGCTATGCTTCTGTCACTTCCAGAACGGCAAGTTATCAGACACAATCTGCCATTATGGGAGCAGCCAAGGAAGGAAAAGAAAAAGATTTTTCGGATTTTTTAGAATCCCAAAACGGAGAAGGAGGCCTGGGAGAAACAGGCTTGTCCATGCGTGACCGCTATTATTCTGTAGCAGGTACCAGAAGCCTCTCTAATGTAGATGAGAAAAAGGCTCTTGAGAGTATCAAAATGCAGTGTATCCAATATTTGTTTTATTGGATTTTCGGCGGGAAGGCAAAGGACCGTTTCAAAGACCAGATGTCCCGGCTTATGAATGAAGCAATGCCTCAGCAGCCGCAGTTTATGACTGTGGAGTCTACCCTGACTACAGCTTCATATTTCGCAGAGTCCGAGCAGACCGCCTTTTCCACTCAGGGAACTGTTGTAACTGCTGATGGACGGGAAATTACCTTTAATCTGGGTTTATCCATGAGCAGAAGCTTTGAAGAGTACTATGAGACGTCGCAGACTGTTAACAAGACGATTCAGATGACAGATCCCCTTGTTATTAACCTGGATACGGATATTGCATCCTTGTCGGACCAGAAATTTGAGTTTGATATTGATGGTGACGGTATTTTGGACAGTATTTCCATGTTAAATAGGGGTAGCGGTTATTTGGCGCTGGACAAAAACGGCGATGGAATCATTAATGATGGTTCCGAACTTTTCGGTACATCTTCAGGGGATGGGTTTTATGATTTGTCCATGTATGATGAAGACGGCAACGGATGGATTGATGAAAACGATGAGATTTTTTCCAAGCTTTTAATCTGGTCCAAAGATGAGAACGGCAATGACGAGCTGTATCATTTAAAGGATAAGGGAGTTGGAGCAATCTGTATTGCCAAGGTATCAACGGATTTTTCGTTGAATTCTTTAAAAACCAACCAGACAAACGGACAGATTCGTTCAACAGGCGTATTTCTTTATGAAAACGGAAATGCCGGAACGATGCAGCAACTGGATCTGGCTATCTGATACATAGGACGATATTTAGTAAAATCGGAAAGTCATTTAGATATAGGATTTATGTGTCCGCCTAAAAAGCGAAGCAGGCGCATCGGAGAAATTAGAAAGTTTCTCCGGTGCGCTTTTTGTCATGTGCCAACCTGTTTTTTTCATAGAATACTGACAAGTAATAATATTAGGATAAAGTATTGAAAAATCAGAAAGTATTCATTTTATTTATTATGATCGTAAGCGCTGTTGTGTTTTTCATGTCCCGTGAACCTGAGGAAGAACATGTTATGATTAGAATGGAAGAGGATAAAGGGACTGTGGTAATGCCCATGGAAGAATATATGATAGGTGCTATGGCGGCAGTCATTGATCCGGAATATGAAATAGAGTGTCAAAAGGCGCTGGCTGTTTTAATCAGGGGAAATCTGGAAAACATTAGAAAAGAAAATGAAATGGAAATCATAATAGAGGAACCCTATTATGATTTTGCTGCAAGAAGAAAACTATATGGCGAACAACAGGCGGAATACGAAGCAAAATTTGCGAAAGCCATAGAGGCCACTGCGGGATTGATCATGGTGTCCGAAAATCACATATTGGAAGGGAATTTTCATGCCGTCAGTGCAGGCGTGACCAGAGATGCCCCAGACAGTGACAGTGTGCTTTGCAATAAGTCTATGGAAGCGGCGGATTTTTTTGGACAGAAGGAATTAAAAAAAGAAATTGTGGGAAATATCGGAACAGTTGAAAGAGATGATGCCGGATATGTAGAAGAAATCATTGTGGATGAAAGGGTTTTGAGTGGGGAATACTTCAGGGAGCAGATGGGATTAGCGTCAGCTAACTTTGATATAGAAGAAAAAGAAGATACCTATTTGATAACAACCAGAGGAAAAGGGCACGGAATGGGGATGGATATTTATTATGCTAATGAACTGGCAAAACTGGGCTGGAATTATAATCAGATATTAGATTATTTTTTTAAGGATTTTATTTTGAAAAAAATTATTGTATAAAGTTTTTTTCACCGGGCAAAACTATTGCTGAGGTGAAAAATATGAAAAGACACAAATTTACAAAATGGAATAAAGAAAGATTATCAATTTATGCATCAGCCGCACTTATTGTGTGCGTATGTGTTGTATCCGGTATATATGCGGGAAGCCAGTCTCCTTCTAAAAAACAGATTATAGATCTGGATTCCATGGAGGATGATAGCTTGGCCTATGAAAACGGCGAAGAAGAGCAGGCCTTAGCAAACGAGGAAGAAACCGTACCGGTAGTAACAAACGGACAGACTACAATTCCAACCGATACCGGGAAAGCAACGGAAGAGACAGCAGAAAATGATACGGCTCTTGCGGCTGATTTAACAGGAGATGCTGAATTGGAAATCGCAGAAGTTATTGATGAAGATGAAGGTATCCCTACTATGGCAGAAAGCAACAGTCAGGAATCCGTTCTTCATTTTAACGGCGAAGATGGATTATCGTGGCCTGTTATGGGAAATGTCATTATGAATTACAGCATGGACGAGAGGACTTATTTTGCTACGCTGAATGAGTATTGTTATTATCCCGCAGTTGCGATTAGTGCCGAAGAGGGCGGTCCCGTGTGTGCGGCGGCAGAAGGGCGCGTTACCAAAATAGGAATCAATGAGGAAATTGGACAGTATGTGGTTATGGATTTAGGCGATGGCTACCAGGCTACCTATGGGCAGTTAGAGAAGCTGACCGTAGAGCAGGGAGATAAAGTTAGCAGAAGCCAGATTATCGGTTATGTTGCAGCTCCTACCAAGTATTACAGCATTGAAGGCACCAACGTTTATTTTAAACTAGAAAAGAGCGGGGAATCTGTTAATCCTGTAGTGTATTTTAAGTAAGAGCGGGACGAAATCATGAAACTGGCAATTGTACACGGAAAAGTCCTTACTATGTCGGACAAGTTAAAAAAAGTAATTCCGGGCGGCACCGTTTTGATAAACGACGGTATGATTGAGGGCATTTTGGAAAAAGAAGCACAGATTCCCAAAGAATACCGTCTTATCGAAGCAAAGGGCTGCTTCGTGTTGCCCGGGTTTATTGAGGCTCACTGCCACATGGGAATTACTGAGGAGAAGAAGGGAATGGAAGGTGATGATTGCAATGAAGCTGTGAATCCCCTTACGCCCTCTCTTCGGGCCATTGACGCCATCAATCCCATGGATGACGCTTTTCATAATGCGGTTAGGGCAGGCATTACCGCCGCCATGATTGGCCCCGGAAGCGCCAATGTGGTAGGCGGGCAGTTTGTCGTGGTAAATAATGACGGAAGATGTATTGACAACATGATTTTGCGTTTTCCTGCAGCCTTAAAAGTGGCATTTGGAGAAAACCCCAAGGTTAATTACAGCGGAATGGGAAAATCGCCCTCCACCAGAATGGCAATTGCGGACATGCTGCGAAAGGAACTTCTTAGTGCGAAGCAATATATGGATAATCAAGAAAAAAACAGTGAAAAGGATTTGCATTATGAGGCATATATTCCCGTATTAAAAAAAGAAATACCTCTGAAGGCACATGCCCACCGCGCCGATGATATTCTTACGGCAATTAGGATTGCCAAAGAGTTTGACGTAAAAATGACATTGGATCATTGCTCTGAAGGGCATTTAATCGCAGATGAAATTAAAGAGTCAGGTTTTCCGGCCATTGTAGGGCCGGATTTTGCCAGCAGAAATAAAATTGAAGTCCAGAACATGGCGTTTAAAACTGCAGGAATCTTATCAAAAGCTGGAGTGCTCACAGCAATCACCACAGACCATCCCGTATCCATCATCCAGACCCTGCCCCTATGTGCTGCCATGGCAGTCAAAGAAGGAATGGAGATGGAGGACGCATTAAAAGCCATTACCATCAATGCCGCCCGCATCTGCGGAGTAGACGACATGATAGGAAGTCTTGACCCGGGAAAACAAGCTGACGTGGTCATATACAACGGCCACCCCTTCGACATCTTCACCCAGACCATGTGTACAATTATCAAAGGCCGGATAGTTTACCGTGCACAGGAGTTTATGATATAGTAGACGCA
Organism: uncultured Lachnospiraceae bacterium; assembly: GCA_964653815.1. Lineage (GTDB taxonomy): Bacteria > Bacillota > Clostridia > Lachnospirales > Lachnospiraceae > UBA2882. Next base: position 5,621 of record CAZZHJ010000021.1, on the reverse strand, counting down.
GAGCGTCTACTATCACCGGCGGTCGCCAAATGAACATAAATGTTCACTTGGCTCGTCGCTTTGTGGTATAATATCCGCGTAAGCAATGAGCAGTGCGAAAACCGTCAAGGACAAATCGGCTGCTTGCAGACGGATTTGTCCCTGCCGGTTTTCATAGGGCGAAGCCCGCGAATGAGGGAAACCTTGGTTTCCCGAATGGGCACTGCGGAGTACATCCATGCAATCTCCCAACTATGTACTGCGGGGGTTTTCGGAGCTCTGCCCGTGGCTTGCCAATACATGGTAATAGCCAAACGCACACAACCCTCAAATCATCATATGATAAGTTAAAAGGTGAATCATTTTGAAGAAAAAAACATTTTTAGCGGCAATAGCCCTTCTGGCCACACTGACAGCATGTGCGCCGGTCGCAGGCCTGCCCGGAAATACAGACGATAAAGTAAATACAGACGGAACAACTGCAGAAGGTCAGGAAGGATCCAATCCAGGAAATTCCCATACAGAATCAGCGGGTAATAGCATTCAAGGCCCCAAGGTTTTCGTTGACCTGGACGGATATTGCCCCGAAGATGAAAAGATGGTTTATTTTACCGGAACCGAAGAACCGGGAAGCTTCCGAATCATTGACGCAGATACCAGAGAAGAAGTATTTAAAGGAGTTATGAATAAATCTTCTTATGGAACAGAGGATAGGGAAATTTTATTAATGGGAAATTTTTCATCCTTAAAGGAAGAAGGGACTTACTACATAGAAGCGCCCCATATCGGAAGGTCCTATTCCTTTTCCATCGGAAAAGGGCATTATGAGGCTATAGAGGAAAAACTGAAGAACGCTGTTTTGGAAGGTGCAGGCAATTCTTCGGGGGACTTTTTGTACCGTACCCAGGCATTGTCGTTGCTTCTCCATTACCAGGAATATTACGGAAAGATAGATGAGGACGGAACGGTAAAAGAAATACCGGATTTGTTATTACAGGGGAAGAGCGTCGGTGAAAACCTCATGGAGAGCAGGCCCGAAGAGGCAGATTATGCGGAGCTGGCTTTCTATTGCGGCGCTATGGCCCAATTATATGAGGAATTAAAAGTATATGACGCAAGAGAGGCAAATCCTTTTTTAAGGGAAGCGGAAAGCGTCTATAAGATTCTGGAAGGCAGACGTTATGAGGAGGGCTTTGATGAAGTATGGCTGTTTTATGACAGCGCCCTTTTATATAAGGCCACGGGATATGCCAGGTATCACAACGTGGTAAAAACGTATCTTGCGGCAAAGCCCCAGAGAAATTTATTTGAGGAAAAGGATGAAGAAGGAAAACTTCTGGCGGATGAAGCCTATGTATTTGGCAGCATTGCCTATTTGAGGACCGTATTTAATGTGGATACCAACCTGTGTGCCGCCCTTATGAGCGAGCTGACGGAAGAAGCAAGCGTTTATGTGGGAGAGCATGACCAGAACCCGTTCTTTTGTATCAGTGAAGACCGGCGCAACAGGCTGCTTTCCGACCGCTTATATCTGGTTGCGGTTGTGGAACACGTGATTGTCAGCAAGGAATATGTTCAGGCTCTTGAGGACGGAATACACTATATAAACGGATGTAATGAAACCGGAGAAAGCTATTTGACCGGACAGGGTGTATCGGATGCAGGGAAAGATGAAAAGGGCAGCGGAGCTGCTATAGGAGGCGCATATTTATTTATCTTGGGAGAGATTACCGAAAGTGAGGCGGCAGAGTGAAAATTGTAGTGTTGGCAGGAGGGACCAGTACGGAACGGGATGTTTCGCTGGTATCCGGAACCGGCGTTTACAATGCATTAAAGAGAAAAGGTCACGATGTTGTACTGTTGGATGTTTTTCTGGGAATTGAGATTTCCGAAGAAGAGAAAGAACATATTTTTACACTTGAGAGAGATTGGAGTGAGGGGATAAATCCCGTAGGGGAGACAAATCCCGACCCGAAAGAGATTTATAAGATGCGTAAAAATCCGGAAGACGGGTTTTTTGGCGCTCATGTAATAGAAATATGCCAGATGGCGGATATCGTATTTTTGGCGCTGCATGGCACGAACGGGGATGACGGAACAATACAGGCCACATTTGATCTGCTGAATATCAAGTATACAGGTACGGATTATGTAAGCAGTACGCTGGCTATGGATAAGGGACTTACCAAAGAAGTTTTTTCTTATCATAAGGTTCCTGCTCCCGATGGTGCAGTCATTAAGAAAGGACAGGAAATACCGGCGGTTTCTTTTCCCTGTGTGGTAAAGACCAATCACGGAGGCTCCAGCGTAGGCGTTTATCTGGTGGATGATGAAGAAAGCTTTGAGGAAGCGCTTCAAAACGCTTATACATATGAAGAGGAAGTTGTCATTGAACAATTTATAAAAGGGCGGGAAATGACAGATGTGGTAATAGACGGAACAGCCCTCCCCATTCTGGAAATCGTGCCAAAGCAGGGATTTTATGATTATAAAAATAAATATCAGGCAGGCACTGCGGAGGAAATATGCCCGGCGCCTATCAGTGACGAACTGACTGCCAGAATCCAGAAGGCGGCGGAAGCGGTTTATGAGGCATTGCGTCTGAAGGTATATGCCAGAATGGATTTCATTATTGATGAAGAAGAAAATATTTATTGTCTGGAAGCCAATACCCTTCCGGGTATGACGCCCATATCCCTGATTCCCCAGGAAGCGGCGGCAATGGGAGTGGGTTATGACGATTTATGCCAGTGGCTTGTGGATTTATCATTAAGAAAGTATGAGGAGCGGAATCAAAAATGATGAAAAAAATGACTTGTCGGGAAATTGCAGGAGTATGCGGCGGCAGATTTTACGGAACAAAGGAAGAGGGAGAACGGATTATTGCAGGCATTGAGAGAAGCTCCCAAGAAATAAAAAGGGACTGGGTCTTTGCTGCCATTGTAGGAGAAAGAGTTGACGGACATTCCTTTATACCAAAAGCGTTTGAACAAGGGGCGGCATGCGCCATCAGTGAAAAGCTTTTGGAGAATCCCGGCGGACCCTATATCCTGGTGGAAAGTACCCTTCAGGCATTGAAGGATATCGGCGCATATTACAGGAGCCTTCTGGATGCAAAGATTGTGGGAATTACAGGAAGCGCAGGGAAAACCAGTACCAAGGAAATGATTGCTTCCGTTCTTTCCGTGAAATATAACACCCAGAAAACCCAGGGCAATTTAAATAACGAAATAGGAGTGCCCCTGACACTTTTTACAGTCGGGGAAGAACATGAAGTCGCTGTTGTGGAAATGGGAATCAGCGATTTTGGGGAAATGCACAGATTGGGCAAAATGGCAAAGCCGGATGTGATGGTCATTACCAATATCGGGCAGAGCCACCTGAAGGATTTAAAAACAAGGGACGGTATTTTAAAAGCCAAAACGGAAGTTTTTGATGAAATGGATGAATCGGCGGAAGTGGTACTGAACGGGGATGATGATAAGCTTTCAACCATTTCACAGGTCCATGGAAAGAAGCCGCATTTCTTTTCAAAGAGCGATGCTGACAGGGAAGTTTATGCGACGGATATTGTCAGCCTTGGGCTTCATGGAAGCGACTGTACCATACATATCGGTGATAAAAGCGTCAGGGCGCACATTGACCTTCCCGGCGGGCACATGGTAATGAATGCCATGGCAGCAGCGACAGTAGGAAATCTCATGGGACTGAAGCCGGAAGAAATTGCAGAAGGTATTTCCAGGGTCCGGGCAGTAAAGGGTCGGGGAGAGATTGTAGAGACCGGGCGTTATACGCTGATAGATGAGACTTATAATGCCAATCCCGAGTCCATGGGGTCTGCTATAGACATTCTGACTCTTGCCGGAACGAGAAAGACAGCCGTTATGGGGGATATGTTTAATCTGGGTGAAGACGAAGAACTGCTCCACAAACAGGCAGGGGCATACTGTGCAAAGAAAGGGATTGATGTAATCGTCTGTATAGGGGAACTGGCAAAGCATATGGCGGAAGGCGCCAAAGAAGAGGGTGCTAAAGAGGTTTATTATTTTGAAAACAAGCAAATGTTTTTGGAAGAAGCTTCCCGGATTTTAAAAGAGGGGGATGCCGTACTTTTAAAAGCATCCCATGGAATGGAATTCGAAAAGCTTCTGGAGGCGTTAAAATAAAGAAGTATCCGATACTATACCAGCGCCTGATTCCTTAAATAGGTTTCCATGATGACTTCTCTTGTCATGGCGCTTAATTTTTTCTTTTCTTCTCTGGAAAGGCCGGCGGTCTCAATGGGCTTTCCGTATTCAATGATAACGTGAGCGGATTTGATGCGGCGGTTGTTTTTCTCATATAAGGCATCTGTATTATTGACCGTAATGGGAATAATAGGGCATCCTGTCCGCTCTGCAATCTTAAAGGTTCCGTCATGGAAGGGGAGCAATATTTCATCGGTTTTATTGCGGGTGCCTTCCGGACATACATGAACGGAAATTCCATTGTTGATCAAATCAATGGCATCCTTAATTACCTGCATACCTTTCTTAACATCTTTTCTGTCCAGGAACAGACAATGAAGATAGCGCATCCATCTGGAAAAAGAGGGGACATGCGCCATGGAATCCTTGGCAATATAGCCGGTCTGGCGGGGAACCCTGTAGTAAGTCAAAATAATATCATAATAGCTTCTGTGGTTGCTGATATAAAGCACCGGTCTGTCTTTGGGGACATTTTCCTCACCGATTATTGTAAGCTTAGCGCCGGCAATCAAAGTCACCACCCGGAATCCCCAGCCCACAATTGCAAGGGAACTGCGGCCTTTTAAGTCAGGGTCAAATTTACCGATAATCCATTCTACGAACTGAATGGGAAGTGAAACAACCAAAAATATAATCAAAAATATAAAATTAATAATAAATCGTATCATGTCAGCAGAACCTTTCTGTTGTAATAACAGGGAAATTGTCCCTTAAAGAAAAATAGGGATTTATTTCGTCATAGGCATATTATAGTCAAAAATTCTCTTGAAAACAAGAAAGGGATAGATAATAGACGATTAGTGGATGAACGTCTATTATTTTTAAACCGTTCCCTGAAATAAATGACATAGTGAGCTTTCAATTATCATATTTTTATAGAAAGAAAACGGAAAGATATGATATGAAAAAAATGAAAAAAGGCTTATTATACGGATTGCTAGTTGCAGTGCTCCTATTGTCGGGATGTGGCAAAAGGGAGCCGCAGACCCCGGAAAAAATCAGGGATTTGGAGCTGACAGTGGTAGCGGAGGAAAAGCTTCCCCAGGAGCTGCTTGCGGCAATTACGGAAAAGAAGACCCTGCCCTTTAAATTCACCTTTCAGGACGGAGGATATCTCTATATCTGTATCGGCTATGGAGAGCAGGCCAGCGGCGGTTACAGCATTACGGTGGAGGATTTGTATCTGACGGAGAATGCGGTCTATGTAAAAACCTGCCTGATAGGACCGGGGGCGGATGTACCCGATGATGGGGTAAAAACCTATCCTTATATTGTAATAAAGACGGAGTATCTGGATTATTCGGTTGTCTTTGATTAGGGGAAATGCTATACTTTTTGAGAAAGAGGAGCATTCCTGTAATTCAGAAATAATGCCAATTGAATAAAAAGAAACCT
>CAZZHJ010000020.1:0-18057 GCA_964653815.1 uncultured Lachnospiraceae bacterium | reverse complement strand
TAGCATAAGAATACTTATAAAACTCTACCGGGATTCCGTTGTCCTGGCATCCTTTGATATTGGACGCAAGTTGTTTATCCGGGTTCCCGCTCCCTCTGGTACTTCTCAGGATGGCATAGTCTACACCCGCATCTTTTACTTTTTTCCAGTCTATGTATCCCTGGTTGTCTGATACGTCGATTCCTAATCTCATTGCTTATTCCTCCTCTTTCTCTTTTCTTTCATCAATTGTTAATGCATCCTCTGTTTTCTGTGCGATATGTTTTACAATAGGCATCAGGAACATCGGCATGGGCACATCTGTATCCTGAAGGTTTTCCAATATACTGATAAGCTCATTACAAATAAGCCATACTGCTACAAAAGCAGCTATGATATAAGTAAGTCCCCATGTAAAGCCCAGGGTCGTGGATGTGTACATAAGAAGCTTGTCCACAACTGCCCCGACAACTATCAGCATCCACATGGCAACCTTTTTGAAGATTCCCCGGATACTCTTATAGGAACTAATTTTGACCTCACGGTACTTGGCCGCCATAAGTCCCGTGGCATAATCAATGAGGTTACACACCACCAAAAGTAATACGGGAATATATAATATCCCTAGGACAGATGATAAGAAGCTCCCTATTGATGCTGTTACTACGTTAATGATGTTTGAGTTATTTTTCATAGTTTTCCTTCCTTTCTGTTGCGCTGTCGCAACTAAAAATTATGCGGTCCGCTTAAACATAAAGCAGGTGATATACGGCTGGATGGTAGTTGCATTACTTCCATCTGCACGTTGTACTTTTGTGCCATGGTTAATACGGCTTACATGAATATTTGATTCCGGACTTGTCAGAGTCCCCCCATAAGAATATCCCATATTTTTAATTGCACTAGTAATCGCATAGCCAATTTTATAAGTATTATTGTCGTATGCTCCAATAGCCGCAATCAAAGTCTGTGTCTTTGATCCACCAGTCTTTTCTACAGTACTGAAATCATCATCGGAAGCATTTACCCCGACGGGCACCCTCCCAGTTCCCCAGGGCACCCACGTCCCACCAAAAAGTTCAGTGGGATTTGTATCGGAAACACTCATGTAAATGCTTCCGATGGGGTAAATCTTCTTAAACAGACTATCCATATTCTTGTGCAATTCATCAATTGCGCCGGTTACTGTTCCATCTCCGATACCTGAGATATCCGTCCCACCAATCTTATCAACCAACCAGTTAAAAGCATTTACAAGACTTGTTTTTATATCTGCTTTTAATTCAGCAAGAACCCCTATCTGATTCTGCAAATTTCCGGCAGCATCTTCAGATAACTGACCACGGATGTCTTCAAACCATGCCATAAACTCTGACTGCTCTTCATCCTCAAATCCCGCAAGGTCTGCCTGAATCTGCTGATATATAGTCGTTGTATCAAATTCGCTAATAGAAGACATAATACCGCATCTCTCAGATTCATACCTGGTATCAGTAATACGTTGGTTTGATATTGCTGTTGAATTCTTTACAATGAATAAGTCCGCAAGCCCTAATTCCCACACAGAAACACTTCTCGTCAAAGAAGGCCTTACGGGACTTGTTGCAGGTACTCCTTCCTTTACATACAGATCACATATCCGCTCGGAATCATTGTCATTCAGTCTAAGTACAACCGTATCAATACGGTCATACACCGTATTGCTTGCCTGCACCGCTAAGGTCCTTTTTGTTTCTTCCAGTTTCAGGCATCCATTGCAAGTTGCGAATCCCGGATTTACAACAACTGTCATACCGGTAGCCGCTGACACCTGCAGGTTTGTTGATGGATTCGGGAGTACCCCATCTGAAAACAGGCTTTTAATCAATTTTCTAAGCGGCGCCGACGAAACCGCCCTGTCATATATGGGCGTGCCATCAGCATCATAGGTTACATGTGAATCAAACGGAAATCCTATCATCTATTTACCCTCCTTATTATTGGTGTGCCAAATTCTAAAGTCATTGACCATTTTCCGCTTTTTATTACTTCATAGCAGGCTATAATCCTCGCATCTGCTGAGAATTCTATTTCAGGAATCTCAAGGCTGCAGTTATCTCCCAAATCGAAGTCTTCCATATACTCATAACTACCTTCAAGCGCATCAAATTCCACATTGGTCGTTTTTACTGTATCAACCAGATTTAAAATTCCTTCGTTGTCTAATGCAGGATAAAAATAATCCTCATCATAATCCGATCTGCTGATGGAAGATTCTGCATATAAAAAGCCATCATCATAGTCCCCTTCATCCGCCTGACGGTTAAACACTGCCCGCACATATTCCTTTTGCACATCTCCGGATGAATAGGAATTGCGAATGATACACGTATTCCTATATTCCGTATCATCCATTAAAATATTAGGATTCTTAATATTGCCATATTTTGTAGAAAACACAACCGGGTTATTTCCTTGTCCGGTTCTCCGATCTACTCCATTCCAACAGGAAAATACCTTTTTACTTGTGGAAAAATCATAAAGAACCCGATAAGACATACCAGAGGGCTTTAAAATACTGTATATTTTATTCCCCAAATATTCTCCGTTTCGGGTATGTCTCGCAATATTTCCACGGCCGTAGCTTTTTTCTCTTTCTATTCCCAAATAAGAATTTAAATAATACGGCTGCATTCCATAATCTACATTTGCCTTCAAATCCTTAAACCCATCAAAGAAGGCTATGGCCACATCTTCAGCTTTTCCTTCCCGGAAAATCCAGGTCGGGGAATTAGCAATGTTTGTATACCCATACTGATATACCACACGTCTGTTTAATTCATTTTCCAAAAAATACCCGCTCAACTGAATGTATTTATACCCATTCTGGGATACATAATTAACCTGTGATACCTTTCCCATCTCCGGACGGTCTTTTGTGTATATAAACTTAATATCAGGTGTATACTGCTCCAGCGGAATCTGTATGGAAAAAGAACCGCTTTCATGATATTTCCTGCTCCATTGCAGATTCGTATACCGTAGCAGCGAAACTATTTGATATTGCGAATCCAAAGCCATTACATTGAATCCTCTCATCTCAACCTCCTACATTGCCCCATATAATTTGTTATAGTAAATAGATACTTCCAGCTGATTGGAACCATCGTCAGCATCAAAAGATATTTCCGTATCTCCAACATTCAGAATCATTTCATCAAATGCTGAAGCCCGGTCACAGTGACCTATGTAATTAACTCCATTTTTCTCTATCGTAGGAGGGCTTGCCGTAAAATCCATGATAATGACATCTCCCTCTTTCATAGTATCTATAATCCTCACATAGCTGTTTCTGATACTGAGTTTCGGATTCTCTACAGTTCCATTTGCCTTAAATACTGCCTTGCAATAGGTCTCTACATCCCCGTCATTTTCCAGAACAACCATTTTGGCAAAATTAAATTTTCCCGCTGTCACTCCTATATTCTGTGGGCAAAGGTATGGGAATCCCGCCAGCGGAACTACCGAAGCGATATTTTTCCCAAAACCCTCATAACTTTTCAAAAAAGGATTGGAACACAGGAAAGTAACTGATAACGTCATTCTCCTGTATACATTTCCATTGGGAAGGTTAAATTTATATATTTTGCCTTCAAACCACCTTGTCAGCCCCATATAAGTTACATAGACCTTATAAACAAATTTGGAGTTAAAAAAGGATACTGCTTCCCTCCTTAAAACGTCATTAAGATTCGGATTTACCGAAACAGCCACAATTGTCCTGTCTTTCTGGGCTATGCGGTCAGATGTGATAAGACCGCCGTCTCCCATAGCATTATCTACTGTCGTTATGTCATTCTCAAACATTCCTATACCGGAAAGCCCGGAATCTGATGGAATTTTCCAATCAGTTCCATCTATCACAAATTCTTTTCTATCACTCCGGATAAATTTTAAACAAACCTTGGTGTCCATGCTCCTTCTCCCTTTATCAATCCTAATCTGCTCTCTATTCTTACTGCCCTTGCCAGTTCATCCGGTGTGGAAATTTCCCTATTCACATTAATTATCTGTGTATATCCAACCGGACTCCTGTCCATAGCTGTTCCTTCTACACTTGCCCGTATGCTCCCCAGGCTTGCCGATACGTTTCTTGAAATACCGTCCGGGTCCATAAGGCCATCTATTCCCTCTTCAAATCCCGCTGTACACATACGCCCCAGATATGCAAATTCCCGGGAAGGAGAATGTATTCCCAGAGTATCTTTGGCCGCATTCAATAAGTTTGATGCGAGATTCTTTACATTTCCAATGAGCCAGTCCCAGCCGGCAGATATTCCGTTCCAGATACCACGAACAATATTTGAACCTATTTCCGAAAAGCCCGAAACCATATTCATAAAGTTTTGTATCAGGCCATTTACCCATCCAGATACAGAACCTTTTACTTCCTCCCACTTATTTGCCATTGCATCCTTAAGTTCAGAAATCATTTTCTTTCCCACTTCTAAAAATTTAGATGCCAAGCTTAAAAATTTGTTTACGAGAGAGATGATAAGGTCAGGTATTGCCGCAAGCAATTGAGGTAAATAGGTATCTAAGCCCTCATTCAACTTCATTAAAATCTCATAAGCAGCTTCCAGTAATTTTGGTGCATTCTCAACAATGGCATCTGCCAGCTTCATAATAATCTCTGGGGCTTTTTCTATGAGAATAGGTAAAGCGGAAATAAGTCCTTCCGCCAGCCCCATTGCCAGCTGAATTGCAGCATCTACCAGTAAATCGATATTATCGATCAGGGTATCTACTATAGCCAAAACAGCTTCTACAATTGCCGGAATCAGTGTCGGGAGTGACTCACCAATTCCCAGAACAAGCTGTAATATAACCTGGGCACCTAACTGAATGAGTTGTGGAAGCATTTCCAAAAAAGCACTTAAAAGCTGATTGACAATCAACAGAGCGCCTTCCATAATCTGAGGAAGATTCTGCTCGATTCCGCTTAAAATGGACTGAACCATATTGATTCCGGATTCCAGCAGCTCAGGTAAAATGTCATTTATAACACCAGGAATTTCATTTACAATTACAGGAAGCAGTTTTTCAATCAGATTCCCCACGCCTGTAATTGATGTCTCTATTCTGGGAATGAGATTGCCAGCGGCTGTTACCACGCTATCAACAAAATTTCCAAGGAGCGTATCAAAATCCTGACTATCATCGGCGATTCCAACCAGCAAATTTGACCAGGCCGCTTTTGCGGAATTTAAACTTCCTTCAATAGTCGTACTTGCCTCTCGTGCAGTTGTGCCAGTTATCCCCATTTCTGTTTGGACAACATGGATAGCATCTACAATGTCTGCATAACTGCTGATGTCGTACTCAATCCCGCTAAGTGCAGCAGCATCTTCAAGCAGTCTTGCCATTTCCTCTTTTGTGCCACCATAACCTAATTTCAGGTTATCCAGCATAGTATAATTCTGCTTTGCAAATCCCTGATAGGCATTTTGAATGGATTCCATACTCGAGCCCATCTTATTTGCATTGTCAGACATATCTGTAATAGCCATGTCCGCTTTATCAACCGCTGCCTGTGTATCGCCCTCTAAAGATTGTAGAAGGCTAGCTGAAAAACTGGTAACGGTATCCATATAAGCATTGGCAGATAGTCCCGCTGTCTTATATGCAAGATTTGCATTAGTTAAAACACGGTTGGCTGCTGTTCCAAACAATTCCGTGCTTGAATTAAATAAGGTTTCAACACCACCTACCAGCTGCTCATACTCTGCATAACTATTTACAGCCAATCCTACAAGGGCAGATGCCGCAGTAGTCGCAGCAGTTATACCAGTTGTCACTACTCCAAAGGCAGATGTCGCAAGACCACCAAGCTTTCCAATACCAGTTGTGAGTGCGCCTGTATCAAGTTTTGTATCGAATAATAAGGTACCGTCTGCCCTTAGCTTTTACTCCTCTATGTAAATAAGTTACTGAACTCATCAAGTTCCGCCTGTTCTGTTTCACTGATTGGCGGCTCGATTTTCCATGCCCATTTCATTTCCTCATAGGCATCATAATCTTTATCCGTATTTTTTCTATATGACCTGAACTGCATTACTTCCAGCAATTTAGTAGAGCTATTAAGCCCATATATCAAGGCAAGAAATTTATGCCAGTGCAATTCCTTAACATCTACTAAATCAATACCATACTGTCCAAGAACAGCACTAAAAATCAGGTCAGCATCTATTTCATAGTCAAGGACTATCTCTTCACTGTGGCCTATCTGCCTTGGAAGCACTCTGGCCGGGCGGCTAAATTTAAAAAGTTCCTGTATATCACAATATTCCGGACACTCATTTTTAAACAGGTAAGATACATCCAATTTATCCTCTTTACCCATTCGTGCTACAGCTATTTCAAACTTCATCCATAACCTGAAATCCGTATAAATGGAATAGTCCCTGCCGTTCACACAAAGGGTGTTCGGCAAGGACCTTGCTGTTAAGTCAATCATGACTTGCCATCCTGCATTTTCTGCATCACATCTGCAAGGGATGTAATTTTGTCAAAAGGTATGCCGCTGATGGAATTTCTCATTTTTGCTGAATCATATTCTTTAATCGGCTGCATATAAGCATCAACAATTTTCTTAAATGTCAATGTAACTTCACACAGATCGATTTCATCCAGGTTATCACTTCCCAAAATTTCCTTAACATTATCAGTGCCAAGAATTTCCTCGATACAGGCATGGGTGTCTTCAAATTTCTGCCGGAGCGGGATATTGGGCATCTGGTCTTTTCTGACCACATCTTCAATTCTTTCCGCAATCCTCATTGTCTTTCTGGGAAGATCATAACTGCGTCCGTTGATAATTACTGTATGTTCCATACATCATTCCTCCTAAACTTTTGTGAACAAGGGAACTCCGCCAGATACCGTAACCGTTCCTCTTGTAATTTTTGAAATAGAAAACTTAAAATAAATCTTCTCTGCCACCGAATCAAAATGATCCAGAATCAACGTAGCCGTTGTATCCCAAGCATTGAACTTTTCTTCATCTTCATTTCCCACATTACCGGCAAAAACGATAAGAAGGTTCTTCTTTACGTCCTCTCCGGTAGGAAGCTGAAAGAACATGTCATATAGGTAATCAAACGCAGCATCTCCTTTATTACTCTGCAGTTCCTGCGCCAGCTCCGGCTTATAATATTTAATATCCGAAGTCGGCATTTCATCTTCAATGAAATCATTATCTTCCGTCTGTGCATTCAGCACCAAATCAAAAATGGTAGATTTTCCAATCCGGGCCCATTCCGGCTCATCTGATTTAGAAATGTTCAAAAACGGAATTGTTTTGTGTTTTTTTAATCTTTCTAACTTTGCCTTCTCCACTATGCTTTCTCCCTTTCTCTAATATAAGTAATTGATAACGCAATCTGGTAAAGCGCTTCCCTTGCATCTGCTTCCATTGGATACGGATTACCAGTTATTTCAATACTTACTATCTTTCTGTTATTACCAAGTTCAGGATATTCGTAATAATAGGAATAGTCATCTGCCCAATAGGTCAAATCTTCCAGCCATTCATCAGCTTCTTTTCTCTCTGAATCAGAATGGCAAGACTGCCTTGCAAGGAACTGGTAATACTCCGTGATTTCATATTCCTGGTTAATAAAATTTTTTACATTCCTGTTTGGACTTTTAAATAAACCGTATTTATCAGAGCCATCCTGAACATGGTTTGTCTCAATTTTTATGGCTTCATAATTCTTCAGCCAATCTACAATAGCCTGTGATACTGTCATTACTTTCTACCTGCCCGTTTCTTTGCACCGTCAAGTATCTGACGCTTTCCACCGTTTTGCTTCATTCTTTCGAACCAGTAATTTCCCCTGCGAGGGGCTTCATTAAAAGCAGCCGGCATAAAATACCATCGTCTGGCATATGGTGTGCGGTATTTCACTTCCCCGGAACCTATCTGAGTGTTCATGATGCCAGATTGTTTCAGAATTCCTGTATCCATTGGAACCAAGTCATCACAAAGCCTCAAAACATCTGAATCAATGAATTGCTGTATGCCCCTAATGCTTTTGGTCATTTCAGGTCCAAAGCCCGGATTCCAGCGTATTTCTATACTTACCTTTCCATCCGTGCCTTTTACCTTTACAAGCTCTCCTTTGGGTGTCTGCAGTGTAAACATATCAGCCCTTAGTCAAGCACCACCTTTATATTTTTGAGATGATTCCTGCTGGAATTACCTTTTACAGAACGTACAATTCCTGATTTCGAATATTTCCGTAATAAATCAGAAATCCTTTTTCCTTTTTCATCCGCAATCTCATCATTAACGGCTCCATATATGATGCAGTCCTCTTCATTCTCTGCATCAACCTCCAAATTCTCACAGGTTCTTTTCGGGAAAGTTACAGACACATAACGCACAATGCTGATTTTCCCATTGTTATTCTGCCGTTCTTCCTTGTCTGTCCACTGCACACCATTAACAACAGTCCTTTTCCATTCAAGGTCTGATATTTTATGATAAATTGTTACTGTATCAGTAAATACTGCCATTAATAAGCACCTGCCAGTCCTGTACCACTCAACCATCCCCTGATTGCGTTCTGTAATTCTGCTTTTGCCTGGGATTCAGTCTGTACTGCATAATGTTCTGCATATCCATCATTGCTTATGGAGGACATTCCTTTACCGGCATCTGAATCACTGTCTCTTGCCATTTTATCAATGACATTGCAGATACAGTCTTTTAGTTGTTCATAATAGAAAGCCTTACTGTCGAGGCTGTCCCATCTCATGCGTCCTACTATCAACAACACTTCCTTCTCCGCTAAAGACTCTGCTTTCTGAAAGTTCTCCTGTGATACTGCATCATGAAAAGTACTGTAATATTTCCAGCTTACAATCCCGGACATCATTTTTCTCCATCTTCCACTTTTTGGGGGTCCGCTTCCTGAACCTTATCTTTTTCTGTTTTTCCCTTTTTGATTTCAGCTTTTAACTTCTTCATTTCAGCTTTTAAAGCTGCATTTTCATCCTTCAATGCGCTGTTCTCAGTCATCAATGCTTCTATCTCCTGGGGATCATTCGTGTCATTTGCTCCCATTCCTACTCGTCTCATATGAATACCTCCTATTACTTTGTACACATGTAAATGCCGGCTGTTTTGTTCTTGTAAACGTCAACCAGCCCATATTTACGGTATTTAAGGATATCTCCGTCTGCATCAGCATTCGAAGAAGCCGGGATAATATCTTTTGCAACATGCTTGTCATATTTCATTACAGCAGGCTTGTGGATGATCATAAAATTGATATCCTTTGCCGTTTCAGCTTTCTTATAGTGTCCCAGCTCTTCTCCATCTGTCTTTCCGTCCAGCATATCGATAGCTGTGTAAAATCTGCCCTGGGGGACAACAATCTTTTTGGCAAATGTTGCAAGAATCTCTCTGGATTTTGTTGTATCCAGACCCATTACCCAGTTAAGCAGATCTGAGGTTGCATACAGCAGCCTGTTTTCTGCAGGTACTTCATCGTTATCCATTTTGCTTTTGGCTGTAATCAATGCCTCTAAAAAGTTTGCAGCACTGCTAAAGGTCTCCCCTTCCATCTTAGAGATGCCTTCCGTTGCCGCAATTACTGCAAATGTAAAAGCATCCCCTTCGGGTGCAACCTTAGTTCTCATCAATTCAGCTCCGCCCATTGCAAAAGCCAATTTTTCTGATTCCTGGTCATCCATGGCGTCCACCATAATCTTAGTTCCTCTGTCGTAATTGCACTGTGCGGTCTTCCATTTCAGGTCAATGGCTCCGCTTGTATATCCTTTATTTCTGTCATAATCTCCTAATCCGGAAACAGAAATCTGGGGATATAAAATTTCTCCTACATTAGCTCCAGCTTTTACCAGATTGGGATCACAGGTCAAATCCGACGTGCAGGCAGCTGCCTGATAAACCTCATCTAAGGCTTTTGTAAACCCTTTGGGTAAAGTAATTGTGTTTGCCATTTATTTTTCCTCCTTTGCTGCGGGCAATCCCATTGCCGCTCTCATACTGGTCTCTTCCAAATCAGAAGCCGACGTTTTCTTGGTTACTACTCCGATTGGATTCCCACTGTCTGTCACTGTCGGTTCAGAATCTCCGAACAAAAATTTGCTGTCTTCCGCTTCTGCCAGTTTTTTCAGTGCAGCGGTAATATCCTCTTTCTGGTTTTTGGACCCCTTTAAAGCATCAATATCCAATAATGCGGTGATTGCTTTCGCATTCCTTCCGTTTGCAGATGTGATACATTCCTTTAACCGGTCGTTAAAGTCCCTGCTTGCTATTTCAGACGCATGGTTTTCCTCATTTTTCTTCAGGTCTGCCTTTAAATCTTCAATCTGCTTCTTAAGAGCTTCTGCATCTACACCATCAAACTTCTTCAAAGCGCTTTCCGTAGTTGCTACTTTATCCTGCGCCGCTTTTAAGTCATCCTGTGCCTTCTGCAGTTCATCCTTCAAAGGCTGTACGTCAGCATTGTTCAGATCACATACGCTGTCAATCTGCTCCTTGGTAAGTCCAAGTTTCTCTAATTCTTCTCTTTTCATGCTCTTTTCTCCTTTTAACGATATTTTTAACGAGGTCTATCATCCTCTGGAAATTCCGGGAGACGGATTCGAACCGCCACCTTCGGCTAAGGAGACCGACAAGCTGCCAACTGCTCTATCCCGGTGTGGACAAATAAAAAAGAGCCAATTTGCAAGTAACTCTTACAAATCGACTCCTATTAGCCCTTTCAACATGCCACTTCATGCTGAGATAATATGTTTTTGTTTTTTTACTTCATAGACCACTAATGAACCATCTGCTGCCTTTTTAACCTCAGCGTTATTGCCCCGGTCAGTAATCTTGCGGATGGTTTCAATCAACTCTTTTTCTTTCAAGAAATCATCCTCCTTTTTGACATTATACAAAAAGTACATGTTTATATCAAGTATAATTTAATACCATGCGACAGTTGTTTCCTGAAGATATTCGCCGCTTTTCTGAAATTTTGATACCTGCGATACAGCATGGAATAAATATCGATCATACTTATCTCCATCTGCTCTTTTTATAACATCTATATCCCCTGTACTTTTATTTATGGCGATAGTTCCATACCCTTCTTTCCCTTCTGGGAAAAAATTATATTCAATAGTATCGCCATGGTCAATATATAAAACCAGCGTCAGCATTTATCCACCTATTTCCTCAAGAAAAGCCAAAAGTGCTTTAGAATAATTGTATTTCCTTTCAGCCAGTTCATGTGCATCCTCATATGCTATATTATACTTCTTCATCAGATTTAATTCAAGATTTTCATGCTTTAACATAATGATATCATGTGGCTTAATATCCTTTCCTTCCAGTATCCTGCGGAATGATTCTGCCATATCATAATCTGGGTCAAACATTTTAATCTTTCCGCTTCTAAACAAATGCTCCTGAGTAAACATATGGTCATAGATATTCTTTGCCACATTTTCTGATATACCTGTGTTTTTCGATATCCTTCTAATAATATAACTTGGTCTCCGGTTTCGCATCTCTTCATAATACAGTTCCGCATGAGCTTCTCTTTTCTTTCCTAAAGGATCCTTTTTTCCTGTCAGTGCACCCGCATTCCGTCTTTCTGCTGCTCTGATAGCATCTTTATAGGATTTTGTTTTCGTTAGATCAGAAGATCCGGAAACCACCCTTAACCGGTTATCAACAGCTGAACTAAAACTGTGGTAGTCTGCCGTTTGCTGTCTTAGGCTTTTCCCGAGTTCTGTTGTATCTCCACCAATAGCTTTCTGCGCTTCAATTTCCCGTTTTGTAGCACGAATGTTTCTCTCCATGCTCCGCTGTCTCTGCGTTGCCTGGTAATAAGTGTATTCCTTACCATTCACAATTACAGGAGGCGGTTCTTTTATATCCTCCGGGATTACGGAAATCCCTTCCCAGAACGGAAAGAAATCATGGGCACAGTTTGCCCCCTTTAATCCTTCTACACTTCCATAACCGGTAACCGTTACAAAATCCGGATACTTTTTATTCTTCCCCGAATAGCTGAAAACTTTATTCTGCCATACTGCGTGCTCTGGCCTGCTTCCCATGTGCTGGGATGTTATTACCAAATCCACACCCGTCTTTTCAATATTTGCTTCCGTAATCTTTCCTGAAAGCTGGCTTAATCCAGTTCTGACACACATCTTTGCTGCAGTATCAAGCTGATAACTTCTGCCGCTGGCATAGTCTATGGTCCTAAGCCCGCTTTGAGCTAGGCGGTGTACACAATCATTTACCACCTGGTCATAAGAAAATGCTCCGGAAGCTACTTTTAGCAAGGCAAAATCTAACTCCTTTTGATATAAATGCTGAATAGGCGTAAATCCAAACGCTGTATTTTTAAATCCTGTTGTTTTAGTCAGGTTTTTTAACCCATCTGCTGTCTGCTTTTCAAAAGCACCCATAATCTGGCTTAAAGAATTGGGCTTTTCTAAATCAACCCCCGCCTGCTTCCACATAGACAAATCACTATTATAAGCCATATTTCCCGCTTCTGAGACTAAAGCATACCCGTTTTCCCTTGCTTGCTTTATGGTGTTCTTAATTTCATTCTGTACAAATGCTTTATACTCTTTTGTGTTCTGTGCCACAAAAGCAATATACTCCGGGTCAGCCCCTAAGAGTTTCATAACCTCTGCCTGTATCCTGCTAGCAGAAAAACCATGTTCTGTCATGGACTTTACCATTATCTCTGCAGTTTCTGTATAGCGTCCGGTTTTCTTTATTCTCCTTGCAATATCTGCAATAACTTCCTGTTCCAGGCTCTGATACAGTTCTATAATATATTTATCAATCAGAGTTTCAATCTGTTCCGGTGTCAGCGCCCTTTTATCACATCCATTCTTTATCAGTCTTCCGTCTCTTCTTCGCTATCCTCAGTATAAATACCTTCTTCTATGAATTTAACAGCATCTTCTGCGTTTATATTATATTTCTCCATAATATACCACTTCTTTAAAATAGGAATTTCAGGAAATGACAACGCATCTGCCCTCATTGCTTCCAATTTGCTCGTTCTATCCTCTACATAGGAATCATCAAACTGAATGCCCAGATCTTCCTTAAGATTAAAGTCTGTCCCTTTAAAGGTATTGGAAAACCACAGAGCTGCCCGTATAATTCCACTAATATACTGCGTGGCCTGTTTGCGCTGCTTATTTAGTTCCTGCATTGCATCCTGCCGTTCCCCGATATATTCCGTAGCAGTCTTGATTTGTCCGTTTTCAAAGGTGTATTTCTTTGTGCCGTATCCAAAAGACATTGATATAAGGGACAACACCAGTTCAAAGCATTTCGTGATCTGCTCTATTCTAATCTCCGGGTTATATTCCTGGTATACTGCCTTTTGGTCGGGTAATTTTTCTCCTAAGAGCAAAAATATTTTTTTCTGTTCCGGTGTCATAATGGGAGTCCCGTTTCTGTCAAAAGAGCACAACAATTCATTAATGAGGATTAATTTTTCTGCCTTATCCAGGTCTGAATACAAAACATTATAGCAGAGGTCTACTGCCTTAAAGACAGGTATTGAATAGTACAGCTTCGGCAATCCATAGCCTTCCATATCATCAATATTGTTGACCTCTGCATTCATCATAATGGAAAAAGGCTTTACATCTCCCAACTGGATAGATGTCCCAAAACCGATGATAATTCCATTCTCATCAAAATTAACAGTTTCGGCACAATAATGGCCATCTTCAGATAAAGTAAATATTACCAGTGTGGTCCTTTTCTTCCCTTTAATTTTGTTTGAAGCACTGAAAGCAGCTTCAAGCACCTGTCCATTTTCCACCGTCAATGGAATAAAACAGTCTGCATCAACATAATTAATCTTAATATCTCCGCCCTGTATATGCCCATTTGACAAATACATAGCATTTTTCAGATAAATATACGCCGCAGCTGTTCCAACCGCCGATGTTTTTTCAAGCTGTTCCCTGTACTTAGTATCAAATTGGTTCTTTTCCAATAATTCTTTAATAAATTTAGTTGCATTACTTTTTTCCTTTGGTGCAACTGAAATAATCTCGCACAGGTTCGCATCATCCGAACAACAACGCTTTGCAAAATTCATACGGTTAAGTTTATAATCTACACCTTGCACTGTCTTTCTTTTATGAAAGTCTGTTATCCGGTTTGCATACCAGTCATCACATTCAGATATTATGCTAAAAGGTTTAGGATTTATCTCATATCCCATTCGTTCCAAATAATTTTTTACACATGTTTCCCTTGTCTGCTCTCCTATCTCCCGGTATACCGGGCCTTCATATAAAAATAATCAATGTATCTGCTCCATGAATAGAAATCTGCATCATATGTATCAACATCTGTCGTATAATCATCCAGCAGCTTATCTTCTTTTTCATCAGCATAAACCATAGTGGATAATGATTCTACAATATTAGGGCACATGGAACTGACTACCATAAATTTATCTGTATTGAAAAGATAATTGTAAGAAAGCGTTCTTTCTGCAAATTTCACTTTCTTACAGTCAGCAACCAGAGCCCCATAACCTTTTTGCTTGCTAAATGTCCTTAGTCCATTTTCAATAACCTGTGCCTCGTTATCCACAAAACAATGTGTTACAGGAAATGCCGGATATAATATTCTTAACTCCTGTTGAAACTCTTCATAAGCTGCATATATCCTGTCAGGATCTACAGTCCCCTTTTCATGCTTGACCATTTTTTCAGCCAGTCTAACTTGTCTCTGGTAATTGCCTACAATCCCCGTCGCCACAAAAGTGCTGTGAGATTTAGTTCCCCCGATATCCAGACCGATAAACACATTTCTTACCGGAAGTTCCAGCGCATCTTCATAGCTGATATCCCATCTTTTAGGATTATTTGCAAACTGCGGAAAAAGCAAACCTTCCGCCCTTGTCCAGTTCCCCCTGATAAATCTGTCATAATATACTGTACCGGCATATTCCTTTTTCAGTTCCTCTACAAACTTTGCGGGTAAAAATGGATTATCCTCTATCGTATATTTCTGTTGATATATGTCCGCATCGGAATCAAGGAACTGCTTAAACCAATGTTTGGGACCATCAGGGTTGCAGGTCCCGTCAAAAATAGAGTTTTCACATCTTAAACGGGATTTTAACATCTCAAATACATCACGGTGCCAAGTAGTAACTTCATCTCCATAACAATACTCTATGGTTGAACCCTGTATTTTACTGACCTGACTTACTTTATCAGCACCCAGGCAATAGGTCTTTTTACCAAACAAATAAGCCACATTTTCATTGTTAATATCAGATATGGCATGTTCCCCATATATTCCTCTCAACGGATCAATAATATTTCTGCTAAGTGTGGACTTTGTATCCCCTAATAATATAATCAAGCCCTTCCCTGTACAAGCTCTAATACGCTTGGGTATTAAAAAGAAATCCAGATAAGTCTTTCCCGAACCTGTAGCACCACTCTTTACATTCCAGCGCCGGTTTGCATTGTTCCAATATTCTTTTTGCATAGTAGATAATTGAAACTCACTCATGTTTTTGCCATCCTGTCTATTGCTGCGATTAATTCATCAACCTTGGAAAACTCCGTTTCCGCATCCACATATGGCTTATCCCGCCAGATAGATGGTTTTCGGTTTTTCATCCAATAGATTTGCGCCGTTGTATCCGGGACAACATGTTTCTTTGTGATTTTTTTCTCCACCAGCACACCGGCTTCATACTTCTCTGTTACTTCCTCATACTCATAACCAAGAGCCCTTTTCAGTAATGCATTCTCTACCTGGGCATCGACAATATCCTTTCCCTTTTTTAGGGACTCAGAAAATGAAGGATACTGCTTTTTCCATACATTCAACGTCTGGACGGATATTCCAATATATTCAGCAATCTGCTTATCAATGAGCCCGCTGCGTGCCAGGCTTTCAAGCAATTCCAGGTTTTCAGGCTCAAGCCATTTTTGATATTTTCCTTTTGCCCTTACTGCCTCCTAGTATCTATAAAAAAGAGCCGCTTCCATTTCTGGTAACGACTCCAATTAGTCCTTCATATATCCCGATTGATATATGGGTTTTTATATAAGATAACTTTTTTTGGTTTATAGCATCCTTCTATATCATTTCAATTTTTTTCTTAAAAAAATGACTTTATCTCTTTCTGAGCGTGCCGTAGTATACATAGAACATCTCCGTATCCTGCTTCTATCAACTAAATAACCATTCATATTTTTTACTACTTCTGCTGGTGAATCATTATTATGTATCCAAAACAAAATATCAGGTTTACCATCTCTTTGATAATTCCAATCTTTAGGTGCAAATCTAATACTAAATCTTGCTGAAGACACTGGATAAAATCCGTATCCTTCGTACATAATCGATAACCTATTACTATCGTATGAGTCTAATTTTTCTCCACCAACAGCTATTGCAAGCGGAATTAAAGTTTTCATCACATTCCTAACTTTTCCACTATTAAATAACGATACAATATCATTGTCACTCGTTACCGCAATACCTGCAGAACCATCTAAAGTTAAAAACAAATATTTCATTTTAGAATATTCTTCTATTGTATGTTGTTCCACAAAAGCTCCATAGGCATTAATCTGTTTTGCTTTTCCTATTGCTTCATAGAACTCAATTGGTTTTGCAAATCTAACTGCACACAAATCATAATTATCTTCAATCTTAACTTGCTTTACAAACGCTATAATACGACTCTGAATAATTGGGTTATCTATCCCTGCAAGTATATTATAAAAACATTCATCTACTGTAATATTGCCCATGCCACATCTTCTGGACTCCTTCCATACTTATATCCATTCTCCACAGTAGCATCTTTTAACAAACTCATTTCTTTAGCCGATGCTCCCAGCTTTTTCATCTCTATTTCTATTGCTCTACGATAATTTTTTTTCAAATCATCATTACTGCTTTTTTCAATTTTTTCTTGTCCTTGCCGTTCAACTAATAATACTGCTGTCTCCATACTTAATTATCACCCTTGCCTTTTTGAATTTTCATTAATAGCATCTCAAACTTCATCTAATTCATTCATGATTTCTCCATATTCATAATGAAATAATCCACTGGTTCAAGGTCTCCTATAATATAAATTCCCATTTTTCAACTTTCGAATGTCAAAAGTGCGGCACCCAGAACATACGTTCTCCTTTCTCTTTAGCTAGTAACTCGATATTAACACAAAAAAAATTATTTGTCTACTTAGAACCATATATTTCCACTCAAATATATAATATTTTATTTCAAAATTTCATCATGGTTCCTTATGTATATATGCACTTCTATTTGATTACCCTATCATGCTTCTTGTGTAAAAGGGGATTGCGGTTCAGCCCTTAGGCTGACCGCTTTCTTTTATCCCCTTATTTTCTTAATCCTTTTCAAACAACACATCCAATGCCTTGAAGAACTTTTCCCGTTCCTTCTTTGACATGGCTTCTATTCCACTGTCATACTCTGCCAAGCAAGATTTGCTGACATAGTTTACTGCATCACAGAGGATATGATCAGCTGTTGTTTTCAACACTTCCAGGATATCCAGAAATGTTATAAGACTCGGCATCCGTTTTCCACACTCAATCATTCCGATGTGAGCGGCGGTCTTATCTACCATTTCTGCAAGCTGTTCCTGGGTTAGATGCTGCTCTTTTCTTGCTTCCCTCAACCTGCTACCTATGCGGCATAAATCCTTATTGGTCATTACCTGTACCTCCTTTCATTTTTTGATACAGATAATGGTATTAAGGCTATTGTAAGTGTGCAAGGGATTTAGCTTTTATATGGTTCCGGCACTGATTGCCATGCAGTAATTTTTACAGATTCAATACCGTTCCCAAAAATCCACCTGCCACCATAATATTGCACAAAACAGCAACTTTGCCTGTATTCATCCCAACCAATCACACTGTTCAGGGATTCTTCCGGCAACCGTTCACTGCACGGAATCCATCTGCCGATTTTAGGTTGATTCTTTATTTCTTTAATCAGAACCACCGGCTTAG
>CAZZHJ010000019.1:0-18220 GCA_964653815.1 uncultured Lachnospiraceae bacterium | reverse complement strand
TTAGCCCAGGGGTATGATATGAAGGTGCCCGAGAGTAAGATGAAATTCCGGCGCGCCCTGGTAGAAAAGCTTTATCAGGTGTCGGACCAGTTTGAGGATGCCAAGCCCTTTATTGAAGCTGCATGTGAAAAATACAATTTCGGCTACGAGGAAATGTGTAAAAGTGTGGCGGCATTTGCCAACAAACAGGAGCTGAATGCGGGACTGGTCAGAAGGCGGGAACCGGAAAACATTCCCAAGCAGGAAAAAAAGGACGAGCCCCTTTTGAAAAACCAGAAGATTCTTTTGACCTGGCTGGCGGACGAGCCCTCCGTCTACGGGAAGATAAAAAAATATATAGAATCAGACGACTTTTCCGATGGCATTTACAGGAAAGCGGCAGTGAAGCTTTTCGATGCCCTGGAAGCGGGACAGCCCCCCTCCCCCTCAGCCATTATGGCTGCCCTTCAGGCGGACAAGGATACAGGCGAGGAAGAGCAGAAGGAGATTGCCGCACTTTTCTCCACCAAGATATCTGATCATCTCAGGCAGGTAATGGGAGTCAGGGAAGTGGATCTTGAGGATAAAGCGGCGGAATTCGACACAAGGGGAGAGAAAGAAAAGGCGCTGCACGATATTATCGTAAGCATTAAGAGCGCAAGTCTTAAGAGATATATGGAGAAGGGCGGCAGCGATAAAAATGCCTTCGGACATATAGTAGAAGCCAAGAAAGCCTTACAGGAACTGCAGAAAACGCATATTTCTCTGGATTAAGGTTAAAATATGTAATCAGAAGTGGAAGGATGGACCATTAAAATGGATGAAAACACACAGGCAAAGTTTGATGAGAAAATGAAATCTCTGATGGCGATTGCGAAAAAGAAAAAAAATGTTCTGGATTATCAGGAGATTATTGACCATTTTGCCGAACTGGGACTGGAAGAGGAGCAGTACGACAAAGTTTTGGAAACGCTGGAACAAAGCGGTGTTGATGTACTTAGGATAAGCGATGACGACGAGCCGGATGAAGAGATTATCCTGGCGGAGGCGGAAGAGGTGGATGTGGAGAATATTGACCTTTCCGTACCTGACGGCGTCAGTATCGAAGATCCCGTCCGCATGTATTTAAAGGAAATCGGCAAGGTGCCCCTTTTAACAGCGGAGGAAGAAATTGAACTGGCAAAGAAAATGGAAGAGGGAGACGAAGAGGCCAAGAAAAGATTAGCAGAAGCTAACCTTCGTCTGGTTGTTTCTATTGCCAAAAGATATGTGGGAAGAGGCATGCTTTTCCTTGATCTGATTCAGGAAGGAAACCTGGGTCTGATTAAGGCTGTGGAAAAATTTGATTACAGAAAAGGTTACAAGTTCTCCACCTATGCCACATGGTGGATCAGACAGGCCATTACAAGGGCCATTGCGGACCAGGCGAGGACCATCCGTATTCCGGTCCATATGGTGGAGACCATCAATAAACTGATTCGTGTCAGCAGACAGTTATTGCAGGAATTGGGTCGTGAACCTACCCCCGAGGAAATTGCAAAGGAAATGAACATGCCTGTGGACCGTGTCCGTGAGATTTTAAAGATCTCACAGGAGCCGGTTTCCTTAGAGACCCCAATCGGAGAGGAAGAGGATTCCCATCTGGGAGATTTCATACAGGATGATAATGTTCCCGTACCTGCGGATGCGGCTGCTTTTACCCTTTTAAGAGAGCAGCTTGGGGAAGTGCTGGATACTTTGACGGAAAGGGAGCAGAAGGTGTTAAAGCTTCGTTTTGGTCTGGATGACGGAAGGGCGCGCACCCTTGAGGAAGTGGGCAAGGAATTCAATGTTACCCGTGAGCGTATCCGTCAGATTGAGGCAAAGGCTCTCCGTAAGCTCCGCCATCCCAGCAGAAGCCGTAAGTTAAAGGATTATCTGGATTAATATGGAGTTATCAAAGAGATTACGGGCTGTTGCGGATATGGTGACAGAGGGCGGCAGGGTTGCGGATATCGGCTGTGACCACGGCTATACATCCATCTATCTCATGAAGGAAAAGAAGTGTCCGAAAGTTATTGCAATGGATGTCAAAAAAGGTCCTTTGGAAAGGGCAAAGGCCAATATCAATAAATACAAATTGTCGGATTACATAGAAGTAAGGCTTTCGGATGGTGCAGAGGCTTTGGGAGAGAATGAAGCGGATACCCTTCTCATGTCAGGCATGGGAGGACGGCTGACCATAGGAATTCTGGAAAGGGCTTTTCAGAGGCTTGGCAAATCCTTTGAGCTGGTTCTCCAGCCCCAGTCGGAAATCTTTCTGGTACGGGCATTTTTGAGGAAAGAGGGCATAAAAATAGTAGATGAAGCTATGGTTCTCGACCAGGGAAAATATTATCCCGTTATCAAGGCACGGCCGGAGAACGGCGGGAAAAATCTTAACGCCGAAAATGAAGAAAACCGTGAAGAAAGTCAGGAGAGCTGCGAGGAGAAATCAAGGTATACACAGACAGTCCGGGACTATTTCGGTCCGGTGTTATTAGATAAGAGACCGGCAGTATTTTTGGATTTTCTCAAGAAAGAAAAAGAAAAAACCAACACCCTGCTTTCCCGTGTAACAAAAGAGGAACGCAGAAAGGAACTGCAGGAATATTTATCTTATGTGGAAGCTGCATCAGGTAATGAAGCCGCACTGAACGATGAAGCAGACGGCTGTTAAGACATCCAATGCATCAAAGGCGGCGGATGACACGGCATGGAGGAAAAAGGATGAAATGTCAGGAACTTATGGCAAAACTGGAGGAACTTTCGCCGGCACATTTTGCCCAGGACTGGGATAATGTGGGGCTGCTTGTGGGCAGGCCCGAAAAAGAAGTGAAGTCGGTGTATATCACGCTGGATGCCACAGATGAGGCCATTGATGAAGCCGTGAAGCTGGGCGTGGATATGGTTATCAGCCACCATCCCTTGATTTTTAAAGGTATCAAGCAGGTCAGGGGAGATAACTTTATCGGCAGAAGGATTATCAGGCTGGCACGGCATGATATGTGTTATTTTGCCATGCATACCAATTTTGACATTATGGGAATGGCGGATGCGGCAGCGGATGAATTAAAGCTGCGGAACAGGAAAGTTTTGGAGACCACCTATGAAGATGAAATTTCCACAGAAGGCTTCGGGCGTTTCGGAACCCTTCCCCGTATTATGACCCTTAGGGAATGTGCGGTTTTTGTAAAGGAAAGTTTTGGCATTTCAAAGGTCAGGGTCTTTGGCAATGAGGATGAAGAAGTAGAAAAAGCGGCAGTCTGTCCCGGTTCCGGCGGAAGCATGATAGATGCGGCAGTTTCCCTGAATGCGGATGTATATATTACGGGAGACATTGACCACCATGAGGGAATCGATGCTGTGGCAAAAGGAATTTCCGTTATAGATGCGGGACATTTTGGAATTGAGAAGATTTTTGTTCCTTATATGAAAGATTATGTAAAAAGAGAACTGCCGGATATTCTGGTTTATGTCAATGAGGCGGAGGAACCGTTCTTTTATGTATAACGCATACAGGCAGAACTTTACGGATGAGAAAGCGGCATAAATTTATGGCTGTGTGGAAGGAGAGGGAAATATGGCGACAGTAATCATCGGGAATGAGAAAAAGGAATTTGAAATCGGAACCACCTACGAGGAAATAGCGGAGCAGTACCAGGCTGCTTATGATGATATGATTGCCCTTGTTATTGTGGATGGCAAGATACAGGAATTATACAAAAGTCTGGAAAGGGACTGCGAAATCCAGTTTCTGACCTATTGTGACGATGCGGGGCATAAGGCCTATGTGCGTACAGCAACCCTGATTTTCATGAAGGCGGTCAGAGAGATACCGGAATTACAGAGTATTGAAAAGATAAAAGTGGATTTTGCCATTGGCTGCGGTTACTATATGGATGTCCAGGGAGATGTGACAATCGATAAAGCCCTGGCTGAAAAAATAGAAGCCCACATGCGCCGCATTGTGGAAAACAATATAGAAATCAAAAAGCGTGCATATCCTACGGCGGAGGCCATCAGGATTTTTGCTTCACAGGGGATGGAAACAAAGGTAAAGCTGTTTAAATACAGAAAAAGCTCTACCATCAATGTTTATGAGTTAGACGGATATTACGATTATTATTACGGATATATGCTTCCCCACACCGGTTATATGAAGTACTTTGAAGTGCTGCCTTATGAGAACGGACTGATTTTAAATCTTCCGGAAAAACACAGCCCTAAGGAATTGCAGAAATTTGTGCCTCGTACCAAGCTCTTTAAGACCTTAAAGCAGGCGGACGAATGGGGAGAAAAACTGGGTGTTGATACGGTAGGGGATTTGAACAATGAAATCTGCAAAGGGAATTTAAATGATCTTGTACTGGTGCAGGAAGCCCTTCAGGAACGGAGAATCGGGGAAATAGCCAGGGAAATTTCAGAAAAGCCGGGCGTTAAATTTGTTATGATCGCAGGCCCTTCCTCCAGCGGAAAGACTACTTTTTCCCATAGGCTGTCAGTACAGCTCCGTACTTATGGGATTATTCCCCATCCCATTGCCCTTGATGATTACTTTGTAAACAGAGAGGATACACCCCGCCATGAAAACGGGGATTATAATTTTGAATGTCTGGAAGCTATTGATGTAGAGCAGTTTAATAAGGATATGGTTGCCCTTCTGGAAGGAAAGGAAGTGGAGTTGCCCACCTTTAACTTTAAGACGGGACAGAGAGAGTACAGGGGAAATGTAAAGAAGCTGGGACCGGATGATATTCTGGTACTGGAAGGCATTCACGGGCTGAATGATAAAATGTCCTATGCCCTTCCCGGCGAAAGCAAATATAAAATCTATATCAGCGCCCTTACAACTTTGAATATTGACGACCATAACCGGATTCCCACCACAGACGGCAGGCTTTTGCGCCGTATGGTAAGGGATGCACGTACAAGAGGCTCCAGCGCCAAGAGGACCATTCAGATGTGGGGTTCCGTGCGAAGGGGTGAGGAAGAAAATATTTTCCCCTTCCAGGAAGGAGCGGATGCCTTTTTCAATTCCGCATCCATTTATGAGCTGGCGGCATTAAAGCAGTATGCAGAGCCCCTTCTCTATGACATCGGAGAGGATGAACCGGAGTACTATGAGGCGAAGCGTCTCTTAAAGTTTTTGGAATACTTTCTGGGAGTCAGCACAGAGACCCTGCCTAACAATTCCATTGTCCGTGAATTTGTAGGTGGCAGCTGCTTCCCGGTATAGCGCATAAAGATAAAAAGTATTAGTTACAATTATATATAGTGAGTGAAACAGATGATCGCGCCTGTCCATACGAAAGGGGGCAGGTGAGGAAAGTCCGGGCTTCACAGGGCAGGATGCCGGATAACGTCCGGTGGAGGTGACTCCAAGGCAGGTGCAACAGAAATATACCGCCGGGAATTCCCGGTAAGGGTGGAAGGGCAGCTTAAGAGACTACCGCCCTCCCGGTAACGGGAGGGGCACATGTAAACCCCATCCGAAGCAAGACCGAATAGAAAGCGATACAGCTGCCCGCTGTGCTTTCAGGTGGGTCGCTAGAGACTGTTGGCAACAGCAGTTCCAGATAGATGATCATCCAACGACATAACCCGGCTTACCGTTTCGCTCACTTTTTATCGGAGTAAGGAACATGTTATTTAACTCGTTGGCATTTGCGGTTTTTCTGCCCGTGGTATTTCTGATTTATTGGGCGCTGCCGCAAAAATACCGCTACATTGTGCTGTTAATAGCCAGCTACTATTTTTACATGAGCTGGAATGTGAAATACGTGGTGTTGATTCTATTTACCACGGGAGTTTCCTACGGCTGCGCGGTATGGATGGAAAAATTTCAAAAGAAAGCTGTGAAAAGGATGTTTATGGCTGGTGCGGTGGCTGCCAGTCTGTTAGTCCTTTTCTTTTTTAAGTATTTTGACTTTGCCCAGAATACGTTTATCCGTCTGCTTGAATCCTTTGCCATCAAACTGCATCCGGTTACCTTATCTTTAATGCTGCCTGTGGGAATTTCTTTTTATACTTTCCAGACATTAAGCTACGTTATAGATGTTTATAAGGGAGAGGTGAAAGCGGAGCATAACTTTTTCAGGTATGCTGCGTTTATTTCCTTTTTTCCCCAGCTTGTGGCGGGACCTATTGAAAGAACTAAAAACCTGCTTCCCCAGATTGACTGTGAGCATCGGTTTACTTATGAAAAAGGCTCTTACGGCATGAAGCTGATGGCATGGGGGTTTTTTAAAAAGCTTGTCATTGCGGATAATCTGGCAGTGTTTGTGGACATGGTGTTTGAGGATGTGGCGGCATATCACGGATTTGCCCTTGTACTGGCCGTTTTCTTTTTTACATTACAGATTTATTGTGACTTTTCGGGATATTCCGATATTGCTATCGGAACGGCAAAGCTGTTTGATATCGATCTGATGACGAATTTTAAAAGCCCTTATTTTTCCACATCAGTCAAAGAGTTCTGGAGAAGGTGGCATATTTCCCTGTCCTCATGGTTTAGGGATTATGTTTATATTCCTTTGGGGGGAAACAGGGTTTCTAAGGTTCGGAACGTGTTTAATGTACTGGTTACCTTTTGCTTAAGCGGACTGTGGCACGGCGCTGCCTTTACCTATGTGATCTGGGGCGGACTGCATGGCGCTTTGCAGTGTGTGGAAAATTTGCTGTTTCCTAAGAGAAAGACAGCAAAGGCGGAAAGGAAAACGGAGGAACACAGAGAGTATACGGGTCACGGAGCGGACAGAAGAGAGGTTATGCGGCGGGGGCCTGTATGGTGGTTTAAGGTGGCAGTTGTATTCTGCCTTGTAGCAGGGGCATGGTGCTTTTTCAGGGCGGCTTCGGTCAGTCAGGCATTTTATGTTTTTGCACATATGAAGGACGGCATGGGGCATCCGGCGTCTTATATTTTAAACGGTATCAGGGCTTTTGATACAAAGACGCTAAAGCAGATGGTAATACCTGTGGCGCTGTTAGCAGTCTATGACTATGCGGCCCTTGACAGGGATCCCTTAGTTACTATAGGGAAACTGCCTTCCCCTGTAAGGAAAGCGGTTTATTACGGATTTTTACTGATGGTGTTATTGTTAGCAAGCTTTAATTCCCAGGAGTTTGTTTATTTTCAGTTTTAGGCAGGAAAGGAGTGAAAGAGGCAATGTGGCGGCAGATAGGTAAGCTGTTTATAAAGTTCATAGGAATCGTTCTGCCTGTATTTGTGGTGCTTTCACTCTATTGTGCATTGTTTCCCATGTGGTATATGGATGAGGAATATGCCATGTACCGGCAGCAAAAGGACTACATAACCGGAAACGGTGAGGATAACAGAGTCCTGATCATCGGGGATTCCAGGACAAAAGCGGGGATGATTCCGGAGGAGCTTTCAGGCAGCTGTTATAATCTGGCTCTGGGCGGGACCACTCCCATTGAGGGTTATTATACATTAAAGGAATATCTGGAACATCATCCCGCACCGGAATATGTGGTGGTGGCGTATGCTCCCATGCATTACATGGATGTGGATGCCCTCTGGACAAGAAATATTTATTTCCATGTCATGAATACGGAGGATGTGGAGGAACTCTTTGGGATTGCGGCGGAATATGAGGACCATGACAACATCTTAATTGAGCATTACAGGCTGGAGTATGCCATGTATCAATTTTATATGCCTAATAAATACTGTACGGCGCTGAAAAATGCCGGATTTATCGGCAGACATGCTTCCAATGTGGAAAAGTACATTCAGGTAACCGACAGGCGGGGACAAAATTATTTTGGTCTGGCAGAGGGCAGCGGAGATGTGAACGGAGAGGCAAAGGAAAGCGATTTTGTTTCTTCGGATATAGTTACCTTTTATATGCAGAGACTTTTTGACCTGTGCAGCGAAAACGGCATACAGGTGGTTGTGGAGCAGCTGCCTATGAATGAAACCTCCCGCTCCATTCTGACGGAAGACTTTAAAGCGCATTACAGGGATTATATGTATGAGTTAGCAAGTGCTAATCCAACTGTGCGGATATTCGGGGATTTCTATATGTATCCCAACGATTATTTCGGGGATGCCGACCATCTGAATCCGGTGGGGGCGCAGGCCTACTGCCAATTTATGAGAGAGCGTTATCCCGACATTTTTAACTGAGGATGTGCAGGCTGTGGAATTAAAGCACAAGCGTGATGTAAAGGAATGAAATAATGAAAGAAAAGTTGACAACACTCTGTTATATAGAAAAAGACGGCTGCTATCTGATGATGCACCGCATCAGCAAGGAAAACGATGTGAATAAAAACAAGTGGATCGGCGTCGGTGGACATTTTGAAAAAGGCGAAAGCCCGGAAGAATGTCTGCTCAGAGAGGTCAAGGAAGAGACGGGTCTGACCCTTACGGCTTTCCGTTTCCGGGGAATCATTACTTTTTCCACGGATACCTTTGAGACAGAGTACATGTGCCTTTATACGGCGGATGGTTTTGAGGGGGAATTGACGGATTGTCAGGAAGGCGTTTTAAAATGGATTCCCAAGGATGAGATATGGAATCTGAACCTCTGGGAGGGAGACCGGATTTTCTTAAAAATGCTTTTGGAGGATGCGCCCTTCTTTTCCATGAAGCTGCAGTATGTGGGAGAAAGACTAAACCAGGTTGTAGTGGATGGAATAGACAGGATGCCAGAAAACATTAGATAATTGTGAAATTTTGGAACCGGCGCTCTGCAAAAAGGATTACTGCTGACGGACCCTTTAAAAACGCCGGCACTTGGATTTTGCCGAGCATGCGAGAGCAAAATCCTTAGTACCGTTGCGTTTTTAACGGAGCGAAAGCGTGTCCTGAAGCAGTAACCATTTTTGCAGAGCGCCGGTTCCAAAATTTCACAATTATCTAAAGAAGGGAGTAAAACAGACAGGCTATGGTATTCAGTACGATTATTTTTCTATGTGCATTTTTGCCCATTACCATAATAGGATATTATCTGATGCCCGGGCGGGGAAAAAATATTTTCCTGCTTCTTTGCAGTCTGTTCTTTTATGCATGGGGCGAGCCGGTGTATGTGTTTATCATGCTGGCGTCCATTATCTGTAATTATGCCTTCGGCATGGCGATTTACCGTTTCCGGGATAAACGGAAGCTGTGGCTGGTGGGAGCCGTAGCAGTTAATCTGGGGATATTATGCGTTTTTAAATATACGGGATTCATTGTGGCAAATGTAGGGAAAATTTTGCCGGGTCTTTTGAAAATACCGGAAATTGCCCTTCCCATCGGCATTTCATTTTATACCTTCCAGGGACTTTCCTACTGTATTGACGTTTACAGGGATGAGAAAATCGTGCAGAAAAATCCGCTGAACCTGGCGCTTTATATTTCCATGTTTCCCCAGCTCATTGCAGGGCCTATTGTGCGCTATGGGGATGTAAAGGATGCGTTGACAAAGCGGGAGCATTCGCCGGAGCTGTTTGCAAAAGGGGCAGAACGCTTTGCAATCGGGATGGCAAAAAAGGCTATTCTTGCCAATCCCATGGGAGCGCTGGCACAGCAGATCATGGGAAGCGATATTGGGTATATGGGCGCTTCCGTCGCATGGCTGGGAGCCATTGCCTATACTTTACAGATTTATTTTGACTTTTCGGGATATTCGGATATGGCAATCGGCCTGGGCAGTATATTCGGTTTCCATTTTCCGGAAAACTTCAATTATCCCTATATTTCCAAATCCGTCAGGGAATTCTGGAGAAGATGGCACATTTCCCTGTCCACATGGTTTAAGGATTATTTGTATATTCCCATGGGCGGAAGCAGGAGCGGGAATGTCTATTTGCATCTTTTCATTGTATTTCTCGCTACGGGACTTTGGCACGGCGCAGCATGGGGCTTTGTGCTCTGGGGGCTTTG
Organism: uncultured Lachnospiraceae bacterium; assembly: GCA_964653815.1. GTDB lineage: Bacteria > Bacillota > Clostridia > Lachnospirales > Lachnospiraceae > UBA2882. The sequence goes on along the minus strand of CAZZHJ010000019.1, from coordinate 8,328 downwards.
GCACGGGATGTTCTGTATTCTGGAAAGAGTGGCGGGGAATCTATCCGGGGAGAAGCATAAACAGGGAAAGGGCATTATTGTCATAAAAGCTGCCCTGTCCCATGTTTATACGCTCCTTGTAGTGATAACAGGCTGGGTATTGTTCAATCTGGTAAGCGTGAGAGGAACCCTTTCCTATCTGAAGGTTATGTTTGGCATAACAAGGAATTCCTTTATTGCTTACAGTCCTTCCTACTATATGGACGGAAGGACCACGGCTTTACTGATTATTGCGACGCTGGCATGCGTGCCTTGGAAAGAGATTCTGCGGATAAAGGAAAGCTACGCCCTGGTTTTGGTAAAGAGGCTTGTATTGCTGATTCTTTTAGCACTGAGTTTCGTTTTTATTATTACAAGCACCTATAATCCTTTTATTTATTTCAGATTCTAGGAGGAGCCATGGATAAGAAAAAGAAAGCGGCGGACATTTTATTCGGAATATGCTTTGTGGTTATGATTTTTATCCCGTTTCTTATGCTGGATACCAGGGAAGAACTCAATTCTTCACTGGAAAACAGAGCTATGACAAGATGGCCGGGGCTGCATTTTGATAAACTGCATACGGAATGGTACGGGCACTATGTGGAAGACAGAGTGGCTTTCCGCGATGCCGCCATTACGCTGAATGCGGATATTTCCTATTATCTCTTCGGGGAGTTTTCCGAGGAACTGCATATGCCGGGGAAAGAAGGTTACATTTTCCCTGCGGATGAAGGATATGTACAGAACTACCAGCGACTGAATATTAACGAGGAACTGATGGACAGCCTTATGGTTTATTTGTCCCGGAGCAATGCCTATGTCAGGGAACAGGGCGGCTTGTTTGTCTGCCTGATCGCGCCCAATAAGTCTTCTGTCTACGGGGAATATATGCCAGACGGCATATATGTGGATGAAACAAGGGAAAGCACGCTGGATATGGCGGAGAGAAAGCTTGAAGAATCGGGGGTTCCCCATGTGGTGCCCCATGAAAAACTGCGGGAAATAAAAGTGGGGGAACAGATTTATAATGAAAAGTACGACTGCGCCCACTGGAATGACCTGGGAGCCTTTTACGGATTATCCATGGTGGATGAAGTGATTCATGAAACATATCCGGATATTCCGGTTATGGAAAAAGAGGATTTTGAAGAAAGCCGGGAGGTAACCCAGGGACTTGAGTTTTTTGCAGCCAGCGAAGAAATCACTGATAACGTGCCGCGGCTTGCCTGTACTGCGCCTTCTTCTTACGGCGTGGAGACAGACAGTCCTTACCGGGTGGATGTGCCTGTAGTAGCGGGGAATAATATGGCATATTTTTATAATGAAAATGCACTTTCCGATAAATGTGTGCTGATTCTCCATGACAGCTTTTTAGACAACAGGGAGACCTGGTATACTTACCGTTACCGGGAGGTTTATTATGCTGCCAGGGTAAATTATACTTATATGCAGGATTATATAGATTTGATTCAGCCGGACGTGGTCATTTTTGAACTGGCGGAGCGTTCCTTTGCCGATGATTTGGGAGCTTATACGGAGCTTTCCACTCTTACCTTTGAATAAAGATGGGAAATCAGGCGGAATAGAAGCTGCCTCAAAAGCTCCACACAGGCGCCGGTCACGAAAATCAGAAGGACGCATAGGGGAATAAAGAAAATCAGCTTATTGGAAAAGGTATATTCCGTAGATTTAAAAAGCACTTGCCACATATAGAAATTTAATTGTCCGTCATGGAGCAGATAAATGCCAAAAGTAGTGGAGGCTAACAGATTAACTGCCTTTATGTGCTTAAGCTTCAGGAAACGGAAACACAAAAAGAGGCTGATGCTTAAAGCGGCCATAGGGATTGTATTAGGGCGCCAAAAATAGTTTCCGCCCACAATGCCGACTTTGTTGAAAAAGGGCTGGAAACGCTCTAAAACATAAATGGCGCATTCCATGAAAAAGAAAATGAAGGCGGAAATGCCAAGCCATTTCAGGGAAGTTACATATTTTACCGGAGGGTACAGCCGTATATAGGCTCCGATCATATAAACAATGAGCAGCCAGATAAAACGGTTGTAGTAAAACAGGGTTTCTGTATCGTTTTTTAAAGCCCCGTAGATTGTGGGGAAAATACAGAAGATAATCAGGCAGATTAATAACATTTGCTGAAACTCTTTGCGGGTTAAGCCAAGAATCAGCTTGTTTATGTAGGGAGAGAGCAGATATAAGAGGATGTAAACGGTTGCGAACCAGTATTTGTATTCCGCAACGGGAAAGAAATTGATAAAAACCGTGCGCTTATCCAGAGTCAGTGTGCCGAAATGCACACAGAGGAAAACGCAGATCCAGTTATAAAACTGCACCTCCAAAAGAAGGGTAAGCAGCTTCTTTATTTTGAAACTGCCGTGAATCATATGGTAGCCTGAGATGAGAATAAAGAGATTGACTCCCAGTTCTCCCAGCATATGAAAGGATTCCACCAGGAATTTATTGAAACAGAAGTCAGGATATTCGAATCCGCCTTCCCACGCACAGTGGAAGGAAATAATAAAAAGAATGGCGAGGATACGGAGCAGTTCAAAATTGGAATCCCGCTTAACGCATGCATGATTTAAATTGGTATTTTTCAGTGTTTCCCCGTTTTCTGCCCCCATTATAAAGACCTCTTCCATAATAGTGTGTTGCAAATAGATAAAAAGTTAAGTAAAGTATAATACGAACGGAAAATTTTGACAATATTTGACCGAAGAACAAAATTGTTTTTCAAAGGTGTTTTTACAAAGGAGTCTGTTTTATGGACAATGTACAAGAAAGGCAAAAAGAAAAAACACAAAAAGAAGGGATATTTAAGGAAGGATCAGGAGATGAAAACCTTGCTTTCAGATATCTGTATGGTTTTGCCATTTTTTTTGTTGTGCTCAGCCACTGTGACGGAGGAGGTGTGGAAATGCTGTCTAACTGGATGCATTTCGGCGCCTTTCATCTGGCGGTTTTTGTCTTTGGGTCCGGATATTTTTTCCGGGAGGAAAAACTGAAGAAGCCTCTTTTGTATTTCGGGAATAAAGTAAAGCGGTTGTTGATTCCACTATGGTGCTGGAATCTGTTTTACGGACTGTTCCTAACCTTGCTTCATGGGCTGGGCTTTACCTTTGGGGAGCCTCTTACACTTCGGGGCATTCTGCTTTACCCCATAAACAGTGAAAATCTTTATGTATTGAATATGGGGAGCTGGTTTATTTTTCCTTTCTTCTGCGTACAGATTTTGTACGGGGCGGGAAAGACGCTGTTGGATTTGATTGGTAAGCCGAAGCTAACGGATAGGCTGCTGCAGGCGGCATTTATCATAGCGGGCTTTGCAGGCGTTTATTTTGCGGGACACGGTTATCACGAAGTTGTTTTGTATCCGGTTTTCAGGATTTTGTATTTTATGCCTTTTTATGTCTTTGGCATGTTATACAGGGATTTTTTGGAACAGGTTTTTTCCAAAATGCCTGCAGTTTTTTGTCTGGGTGCCTGCCTTCTTATTTCCCTGTTATTGAATGCACATTTCGGGAAAGCGGTTTATGCCATTCCTTCCTCCTGCGATTATCCTTTTGGAATGTGGGCAACCTATCTGGCAGGAGCCCTGGGGATTTTATTCTGGTTAAAGACGGCTATGGTGCTTTCTGATTTGGGAAAACAGTGTATCCCGCTTCTGATACTGGGAAGGAGTACATGGGACATTATGTTCCATCAGTTTGCGGGCATTATGGCAGTTAAAACGGTTTTTGCGGCAGGTAGTCTGTTTTTGGGGATTTTTAAAGATTTTGATTTTGCCGCATTTTCGGGGGATATCTGGTATCTGTACAGACCGGGAGGAATGCAGGAATTTGCTCTTTTGTATGTGCTGGGAGCAGTTGGCATATCCCTGGCAGTAAAGGCGCTTTTGAAGAAAGGAAAAAAGCAATGGGAAAAGGTGGCAATAGCCAGGGGATTCTGGTTGGCTCAGCTCCCCTGGGAAAAGAAAGCCAATTGTTAAAGAGGCTTTTGGAAGGGGAAAATGTATATAGTGTGGCGGTAGACGGAGGAATTGGTTTTTTTGTAAAAAACCACTTAAAGCCTGATTACTGGCTGGGAGATATGGATTCCGTACCGGAGGATGAGATGAAAGAGGTTTCCCTTTTGGAACTTCAGGAGAATTGTATTTACAGGGTTCCGGTTATGAAGGATGATACGGATATGGCACTGGCTGTAGAAACGGCCATGGAAGCGGGATGTGAAGAAATTCTGATTTTTGGCGGAACAGGCGGAGCGAGAATATCTCATACTATTGCTAATATACAGCTGATGCTGGCTTATGCCGAAAGGGACTGCCATATTATGATGATTTCGGAAGGCTGCCGGATGGAAGTGCTTCATAGAGGAGTAAAGGCTTTTTCGAAAGAAATGAAGGGTCTTATTTCAGTATTTTCCCTGACGGATGTGGCAGAGTGTGTGGAAATAGAGGGGCTTAAATACGGATATAAGGGGAATTTAAAAAATGACCGTGCTATAGGGGTGAGTAATGCTTTTATAGGAAAAGAGGGACGGATTTCCATAGGAGGAGAAGGATATCTGCTTTTGGTTTACGAAAATGACGAGATAGGAGAGACAGCGGATGGATAACGGAGCAGGCAAAGAGATGAAAATGAAAGCAGTGGTTTTTGATATGGACGGTCTTATTTTTGACAGTGAAAGGCTGGTGCTGGATTGTTGGGAGAAGATAGGGGAAAAATATGGAATTGCCAATATTCGGGAAGTTTTTATAGAATGCATTGGGACAAATAAAGAAAAAACAAAAGAAATTGTGTTAGCGAATTATGGAAGTTCTTTTCCTTATGACGAATTCCGCAAAAAAGCTTCCGCACTGTTTCAGGAGTCTATCAGAGAAAAGGGACTGCCGGTAAAAAAAGGTGCAAGAGAACTTCTGCAATATCTGAAAGAAAAAGAGGTTCCGGTGGGTCTTGCATCGTCAACCAGACTGGCGGTAGTAGAAGAAGAATTGCAGCAGGCAGGATTATATGATTATTTTCGGGTTGTTGTTGGGGGAGATCTGTTACGAAGAAGTAAACCGGAACCGGATATTTATCTGATGACTTGTGAAAAATTGGGAGTGGCGCCCGAAAATGTATATGCGCTCGAAGATTCCCATAACGGAATCCGTTCCGCCTATAGGGCAGGGATGAAGCCGGTCATGGTGCCGGATATGGTGGCACCTGTAAAGGAAATAGAAGAAATTTCCCATGCTATCCTGCCATCCCTGGTGGAGGTAAAGGAATATTTCGAAAAGGAAAAGTGTTTTGCCTGAATGTGAAATGGGTAAAAAGTCTCTTTTTTTACCCAAATAACTGTGCTATAATTATTTTTACAATGATAGAAGGTGGAGTCTATACGCGGGGAAAAGGAGAAAAAGGATGGAGCAGGGAACGGAAGAAAAGGTAATTGGGAAAACTAAAGGAAAGAAAGGTCTTTCTCTGATGCAGCAGTTGTTAGGTTTAGCACTTATACCTGCAATTGTTTTGGGAATCGTGATTTCTCTCTATGCAGCGGGGAGTCTTGCTGGTGGAATGCAGCAGGAGTTTTTGGATGGGTTAAGGAATACGGCTATTTCCATCAGGTCTGCATATGAAGCATTGGATGAAGGAGAGTATGCTTTAAATGAGAACGGCGAGCTGGTTAAGGGCAGTCTAAATATTACTGCTGAAGAAGAATTATTGGATTCTTTTATAAACGATACAGAGGCGGCCGTTACTTTTATTTACGGGGATACCCGTATGGCAACCACTTTGATTGATGCAGAAAGCGGGAAACGCATTGTGGGCACACAGGTATCAGAAGAAGTGGCAGATGCGGTGTTAAATCGGGGAGAGGAATATACAGCTACCGATATTGTTATTAACGGCAGTAATCATTATGCATGTTATATCCCGCTGAAAAATGGCAATGAAATAATCGGTATGGTTTTTGTAGGTGAACCCAGCCAGAGTATTAATACGTTTATTGCGGAAAAAGTCAGAAATGTTATTATCATGTGCCTGATTATTTTAGTATTGGTAGGCGTTGTTGTGGGTTTTGCAGCAAATAGGATTACCCATTCTATTGTAGATATAGAAAAAGTAGCTGTGGGAATTTCCCATGGAGATCTGACCATTGCCATATCCCCCAAATCCTTAAAGAGGTCTGATGAAATTGGTATTATGGCAAGGGCCCTGAAAGATATGATTGATAAACTGAAGGAGATTGTTGAGGATATTGCAAAATCGGCTGAGGTTCTTATGAAGGATGGGCATGAATTGGAGAACATGGCGAGCCAGACAAGCAATACGTCTGATGAGGTCAGCCGTGCGGTAGAGGAAATTGCCAAAGGTGCTATTGTTCAGGCGGAAGAAATTGAGCGTGCAACCGGTCTTGTTTCGGATATGGGAGAGCAGATAGAGCAGATTGCAGGAAGCATTCAGGAATTGTACCATACATCAGGGGAGATGCAGAGTGCGGGCAAGTATGCGGAAGACAATATGAAGCAGTTTACCGTTTCCAATGAGCATACCAATACGGCAATCAACAAAGTTGCAGAGAATGTAAGAAAGACAGATAAGTCCGTAAATGCAATTGCAGATGCGCTGTCCCTGATTACGGATATTGCGGATGAGACAAATCTCCTTTCCTTAAATGCCTCTATTGAGGCGGCGAGAGCAGGTGATGCAGGCAGAGGCTTTGCGATAGTTGCCGCACAAATTCAGAAGCTTGCAGAAGAGTCCAACAGCAGCGCTTCACAGATTTCCCAGATTATCACCACTCTTTCGGAGGATTCAGCAAATACGCTTTCGGTTATGGACGAGCTGGGTAAAAATCTGGAAGTCCAGCAGGAAAAGCTGGTTGATACGTTAAACAGATTTAATGATGTAAGCGGCGGAATTGTTTCTTCAAATGAAAACACCGAGCAGATACATAAGCAGGCATCTGACTGCAATGAGTCCAGAAATTCTGTGATTGACATTATCCAGGACCTTTCCGCATTGTCAGAGGAGAATGCGGCATCAACACAGCAGACAACGGCTTCCATGGAGGAATTAAATGCTACCATCAACTTGTTGGCGGAGGAGGCAAAGGAACTTCAGGAATTGGCTATTGCTTTGGAAAATGATATAAAATTCTTTAAAGTTTTCTAAATACATAAATCAGGAAATACACTTTCCCTTTAGGGGAGGGTGTATTTTTTTGTGCCCATAAGCATGGCAAAAACTTTTCAAAATTTGTTTTCATTACAGAACTTTCAGTATATAATGAAAAATAATAAAGAATAAATAGAAACTGTTGACCTTCCACCAAATGGAAGGTGTATTTTTATAGAGAAAAAACCGGGGGTAACTTTATGAAAATCAACGAGGTTGAAAAAAGGGTAGGGATTACAAAAAAGAGTATCCGCTTTTATGAACAGGAGGGGCTGCTGCATCCGGAAAGAAATAAGGAAAACGGATACAGGGATTATTCCGAAGAGGATGTGGAAGTATTATTAAAAATAAAATTTCTGCGGAAGCTTTCCCTGCCCATTGAAGAAATCAAAATGCTCAAAAGTAAAAGACTGACTTTGGAAGACACTTTAAAAAGGCACTTGATTACTTTGGAACGGGAGGAAAAGAATCTGCAGAAAATCAGTGAACTGTGCCGCATGATTTCCCAGGAAGATGTTTCATATGATACCCTGGATGCATCGGCCTGTCTGGAACGGATAGGAGAAATGGAACAGGAAGGAGTGAGGTTTATGAAGATAAGTGAGCAGGACAAAAAGAAAAAGCGGTATTCCATAGGAGCAGGTATGCTGTTTATCGGGTTTATGGTTTTTCTGGAAATCCTCATGACATGGGCATTTGTTTCGGAGCCTGAGGGAGCGCCGCCAATCTTTTTGATGATATTTTTCTGGCTGATTCCGCTGGCATCTATATGTGGAACGGTTGTGGTGATGAAGGAAAGAGTGAAAGAAATTGAAGGAGGAGAAGAAAATGAAGCTGCTAAATATTGATTATATTCCGGGAAAGAAACTGGAGGTTTTGGAGATTGTAAAAGGAAATGTTGTTATGTCTAAAAACATGGGAAGGGACATTATGGCAAGCCTGAAAACCCTGGTAGGAGGGGAAATCACGGGCTATACGGAGATGCTGAACCAGGCAAGGCAGATTGCGGTAAAGCGCATGGTGGACGAGGCGGAAAAGCTTGGAGCGGATGCCATTATCAATGTGCGCTATGCTTCGTCGTCGGTTATGCAGGGAGCGGCGGAGATTATTGCTTACGGGACGGCTGTGAAGT